>NZ_BAABGZ010000011.1:0-822 GCF_039541835.1 Hymenobacter saemangeumensis
TTGGTAGAGCCACTTGGTAAAGCCAGTCGGGTGCCGCCATTCAACAAGCAGCCCACCTGGCAGGCCGTAAAGCCCGAGCTGGTGACCTCCACCCGGTAGCTGCCCGTACTCAATCCCAGCCGTGCCCCTTCGTGCAACAGCTCGAAGCGACTGCGGTCGATGGTGGTGCGCCCGCCGTTGGTAAGAATGCCCACCTGCCGGGTGCGGTAGGCCTCGTAGTCGTACTTGGGGTAGACGGAGCTGTCGGGCTGCACGTAGGTGTCGCCCACCACGTACAGCTCATGGGCCTGGTAGCGAATGCCGGCGGTCACCTCTTCGCCGCTGCGCAGGTCCTGGGCCAGGGCGTCCTGCACCTGCGCCGTCAGCGGCAGCCGGCTCCCTTGGCCCGGGTCCCAGGCCGGAAACTCAAACCGGTTCTGCAGCGACTTGAGGATGTTCAGGGGCGAGGGGGCAGGGTATCGGGTCATGTTGTCAGCAAAAGATAGGAAATAACTGTCGGCCCTACCCCTACCGGGCAACCCAAACGCGGGGCTTCTGCCGCCTACTGCCTCACCAGGCGCTTAGTTACGGGGCCCTCGGCCGGCAGCAGGCGCAGGGTGTACACGCCGGCCGGCAGCCCCTGCAGCGGCAGCAAGGAGCGGGCTTCGCCGCCCTGTACCCGCAGCGTGAGCTGCTGCACCACCCGGCCCACCCCGTCGAGCAGCTGCCCGGCAATGGGGGGCTGCGGCTGAAGCCCGGCCAGGGCCACCGTCACGTCGGCGCCCGTGGCCGGGTTGGGATACAGCTGCAGGCGCCCGGCCAGGGCCCGGGCCTGCTGGGCGG
>NZ_BAABGZ010000012.1:0-113159 GCF_039541835.1 Hymenobacter saemangeumensis
TTGGTAGAGCCACTTGGTAAAGCCAGTCGGGTGCCGCCATTCAACAAGCAGCCCACCTGGCAGGCCGTAAAGCCCGAGCTGGTTACCTCCACCCGGTAGCTGCCCGTACTCAATCCCAGCCGCGCCCCTTCGTGCAGCAGCTCGAAGCGGCTGCGGTCGATGGTGGTGCGCCCGCCGTTGGTAAGAATGCCCACCTGCCGGGTGCGGTAGGCCTCGTAGTCGTACTTGGGGTAGACGGAGCTGTCGGGCTGCACGTAGGTGTCGCCCACCACGTACAGCTCATGGGTCTGGTAGCGAATGCCGGCGGTCACCTCTTCGCCGCTGCGCAGGTCCTGGGCCAGGGCGTCCTGCACCTGCGCCGTCAGCGGCAGCCGGCTCCCTTGGCCCGGGTCCCAGGCCGGAAACTCAAACCGGTTCTGCAGCGACTTGAGAATACCCTGTTGCATGGGGTCGCTTTCGGCGCAGATGCCGGCCAGGTAGAAGTTTCGGAAGGTATTCTTTTCGGCCTGCAGGTCCAGGGGATTACCAGTGCGGATGATTTTGCCATAGATACCAAAGAGGGCATTTTCGAAGGTGTTGTCTTCGATGGGCGTAGACCGCACGTTCCCATCGACGGCGATATGGCGCAGGGCCACGTGCAGGCCGTCGTCCCAGGGCTTGGCAAAGCGGGCCGCGTCGCTATCGAAGGTGCAGCGAAGCACGTAATCACTGCTGGTAGAAGAGCTTTGCGCCCGGTTCAGGTCCAGGCTCTGGCGGTTGTTCCAGAACGTGGTGCGGTCAAAGCGGAAGTACGGCGGTGTGTTACCGCCGGCATCGTCGAATACGATGCCATTGGTGCTGTGCTCAACCCGCGTGTGCGGCTCGGCCTCTACGCCGCCCGCGTCGCTTGTTACTTCCACCTGGTCCCACATCTCGCCGCAGGCGGCCGTGATAGCAGCGCCCACCTGCAGCGTCAGGGTGGCCCGGTCGCGCAGCACCAGTCGGGCATTTTTGCCCATGAGCAGGGTGCAGCCCGGCGGCATCACGAATGCCCCGGAGCTGAACTCTACCGTGGCGCCGTCGGGAATATGGTAAAAGGCGTTCTGGTTGAAGGTGTAGCTGCTGTACGAGGGGTTCGTAAGCTCGTCCTGTATAAATACGACATCCCGTAGGCAGCAGCCGGCAATTACCTCTACAATAAAGGTGGTTGGCGCGCCACAGCCGCTGCTCACCGTATAGGCAGTGGTGATGCTGGGTGCCACGGTAATGCTGTTGGCGGTAGACGAAAGCACCTGCCCTCCGCTCCAGTTATACACCAGCCCATCGCCGCCGCTGGCGGTCAGGGTTACCTGAGCACCACGGCAGACGCTGTTGTCGCCGGCAATCACTAGTGGGGCACAGGGCAGCGCCGCGCAGGAGCCCACCGGTGTAGTGGGCACGCAAGAGCTGCCGTTGCCATAGGGGTCGGGTGTGCTGGAAATATACCCCAGAGGGCGCCAGCCCCAGGTTTTCATGCTGCCGTTGGTTTCCACGCTAGTAAACATCAGGCCGCTGCCTTTAATCTTTACGCCCGCGCTAAACGACGGGCCAGGGCCGGGAGCAGGCCGGTCCTGCTCGGTAGAGCAGGTACCAAAGTAGCCCAGGTCGTTGCTGCCCCACATCTTGGTGGCTCCTGTTGTTCCCGGGAGCACCGCACAGCTGGTATGTTCCGTGGCCGCGATATCTACAGCACCCAACGCCCCCCAGATTACCTGGGGGCTCGGCTGGTCGCTGTAGCTGCCGTTGCCCACGCTACCATACAAATTGTAGCCCCATCCATACACAAAGTTATTTTGCCCCAGCGCTAGTCCATGGCTAAACCCTGCCACAATCTTTATAACCGGGCTGGATGGACTGGGCATTACAATGGCCCCCGGGCCCAGAATGGCCCCAATGGCGGCACCTTGCCCCAGCTGTCCGTGCCCGTTGTAGCCCCAGGTATATACCTGACCGTTGCTGCACAACGCCATGACAAAGTCGGAGCCCGCATCAATGGCCGTAACCGGATAAGGAATGCCGGTTACCTGAGCAGGGAGGTAGCGGTTGGGCCCGCTGGCCCCGGTACCAAGCTGTCCCAGGTTATTACGGCCCCAGGTCCAGACGCTCCCATCGGTGCCCAATGCAACCCCGAAATCCAGCCCGGCCGCTACATCTTTTATCGCGGCCGGAAATCCGGCCACCCCGCTGCCTACCAGTGTTGGGGTCGCGGTTGACGTCACGGTGCTGCCGATACCCAGCCGGCCATTGCCATTGTTGCCCCAGGCCAGCAGCTGCCGCTGTCCCGGTATCTGTTCCTTAATGGCGAAGCTGGTGGCCGTGCCTACCGCCACACTGACGATGTTGGTAAGACCTACCCCAGAAAGAGTAGCGGGATAAGTAGTAGGATTCGCCAGGGGACCTAGCTCACCGGCTGAATTGGCTCCCCAGCCTTGTACGGTGCCATCCTGGCACACCAGCAGCGCATGGGAGCTAGGTGTTCCGCTACCACCCGGCTGGCTGGACTGTGCCTGGACCGCATGGCTGCTCATCATCCCAGCCAGCAGCACCAGCAAGCAGATAAAGCCGTGATAATGGGGGGGGGTAGCAAGGCTACCAATCGTAGTAAAACGTTTTTTCATGCAGCAAGAGAGAAAAGGTGAGCGGAACAGATGTATCGCTGCAATGGTAAGTAAAAACCAGCACTTTTCCTTCTATCCCGAGCGGCTTCCTGCATTAATATAACATAGCGTCAGGGAAAGGCTACCTGCCTCATTCCCATACGCAAGTACTGCCTCAGTTGCTGCTCCGCTGACCGAGCAGGCTTTCCGCGGCAACAGGCCGTTCCGCTGGCGCAGGTAGCCGGGCAGGCCCCGCCTCTACCCCACGCAAAAAGGCCCCCGTCCGGATACCGGACGGGGGCCTTATAACAAGCAGCAAGGGTCGGCACGGGCCCGGGCGGTGGTGGTAGAGTCATATACCCCGCCCTGGGCGGCGCGGCCCGCTGCCGCGCCGGCTTAGCCGGCCAGGGTGGCGCGGTGAGCCGTTATCTGGGCTATGAGGTCTTGGACCAGGGGCAGCTGCGGCGTGAGCAGGGCTTGCTCCAGCTCGCGCTCCACCAGCTTCTCGGGGCCTACGCGGCGTTGCCGCGAGAGCAGGGCATCGCGGCGGTCGGTTTTGATGCGCAGCTCGTCGCCCAGCTCGTCGCGCTCGCGGCCGGCGGGCAGGGAAGCCAGGGCCGGGGCCATGGCCGTGAGGTAGGTGTTGAGGCTGCTCAGCTCGTTGCTGATGCTGGTGGCCGTTTCGGTGGTGTTGCCCACGCTGCGGTCGGTGGTGGTGTCGCGGAAGCTGAGCGTGCCCAGCTTCTTGTTGGCGGCGGCCAGCACGGCGTCGCACTGGGCATAGGTGGTCAATAAACTTAGCGAGTAAGCCATGTCAGGTAGAATTTAATGGTAAACATTTGACGACTCGCCGCTAATGTAGCTATTGATTTTAATATTCCATCATTGCCCTGCCATACGATTTTGTCGACCGCTTTGAAGGGCAACATCCGAGCTAGTTTCGGGTGGGTTAGCGAACCCCAACGGGGTTCCGTAGCCCCCGTTTGCGGTATCCCCTAAGCCCTGCTCCAATACGGAACCCCGTGGGGGTTCGTCGTTCCAGGTGAACTTCCTGACCCCGGGTAGGCTGGCGCCAACCCGGGGCTAGACTATTGAACCCCGTTGGGGTTCTTCTACATGTACTGCTAGTATACCCCTTCGCTTCTGCCCTCATTCATCAAGCAGGGACTTATTGGACTTGTTGGATATGTACGGCGGACTCTGTGAGTCCGCGCGCCTGAATGCTAGTCCGTGCGAGCTCCCGGAGTCCGCGGTACGGGCAGCAAGGCGGCTTGCAGGGCGGCGGCTTCGGCTTCCAGGGCATGCAGGCGGGCCTGGGCCAGGACGTGCTGGCCGGGGCTGAGGGGCGGCGGGGCGGCCTGGGTATGCGTTTCCAGCCCGGCCAGCCAGTGCAGGTCGGCGGGGGGATTGGGCGTGGCCCCGGGCCAGCGGGCGGCGCTGGCGGCGTCGGGCAGCGCCGCCAGGGCCGGGCGCAGCACCGCTACGGCCCAGCGGCGGCGGGCGGCGTGCCGGGCCGGGTCATCCTCCTGTCCCAGCTCGTAGCGGGCTTTGGTGAGGAGGTAGCGGCAATGGTCCAGGCGCTTTTGCAGCAGCTGGGTATCGGCCGCGCTCAGCAGGGGCGAGTCGTGGCGCGCGGCGAAGTCGGGCGCGGCCGGGCCCAGCCCATCGGGCGGCGGCAGCTGCCGGGCCAGCACCCACAGTCGGTAGCGGGGCGCCTCGGCCAGCTCCCGGCGGCCCGCCTCTACATTGGCCAGCTGGGCACGGCTCACTCCAACAAACCGGGCCAGCTCGTCCTGGTTCAGGCCGAAGTGGGCCCGCACGGCTGCGGCCAGGGTTGGGGAAGGATAGCAAGGACGGCCCATAAGCACACAGGTGACATGAAAGGTGGGAAGCGCTTGAAACAAATGATGCAGAAATCCATCATTTGTTTCACCAGTGGGGGGCTCAGCGTTGAAACAAATTATATAAAATAAAATAATTTGTTTCAATGACGTGGGGGTGTAGCGCGGAATTTCATTCCGCGTTTCCGCACGGTTTCTGCCGCCCAAACGGCGCAGCGGCGCGGAATGGGATTCCGCGTTACGGCTTATCTCTACTTTGGCAGGTTCACTTTTTGAGCAAATGAGCGGCTAAGGCGGCACCGTTTTACCCCACCCCCGCCCCCTCCCCTCCGGGAGAGGGGAGCCAAACAACACCCAAAAACGGTAGAACGCACCCCTCCCCCAGAGGGGAGGGGCTGGGGGTGGGGTCCAGCGACAGGGCCACGTGCTAACCTGCCAAAGTAAAGTTATTTGGCCGGGCTGGTCCAGGGGCTGCCTGGCAGGCGGAAGCGCCAGGGCAGGGCGGCGGCTTCGGGGCCGGCATATTCCAGGCCCACGCGGGCACTGGCCACGATGTCGGCCGCGGCTACGGGCTCGTCGTGGTCGGCTAGCCAGAGCGTGGGGCCGGTGAGGGGCTGCCCGCTCAGGGCCGGGGTGATGCCCAGGGCCTGGCTGAGCACGCCGGGGCCGGCCGTGAGGCGACGGCCAGGCGCTGGCAGGCCGCGGCGGCGCAGCATCTCCTCCACCCCCAGCCGGGGCTCAATGGCCCGGATGAGCACGGCATCGGGGTGCGCCGCATCGTGGGTGGTGAGGTTGAGCAGGGCGTGGCCGCCGTACACGGTGTAGATGTAGGCGTGGCCCCCGGGCCGGTACAGCCCCCGCGCCTGCTGCCGCTTGCGCTGCAGGTGCAGGGCCAGGGAATGGTCGCCCTCGTGGCTATAGGCCTCGGTTTCGACAATGCGCCCGCCCGTGACCACGCCCCCGATGTTGGTGTAGAGGTGCTTGCCTAGCAGCTCCCGGGCTATCTGCAGCACATCAGGCCGCTGGTAGAAAGAGAGGGGGAGCATGTTGGGTGATGTGCTGATGTGCTGATTTTTTGATGTGCTGATGGTTTGATGTGCTGATGTGCTGATGTGCTGATGTGCTGATGTGCTGATGTGCTGTTAAAAAAGAACGTCATGCTGAGCGGAGCGGAGCGCAGCCGAAGCATCTTGCCCGCGGCAGTAATCCAATCGAAAGGGTTTACTCTCGTGGTAAAGATGCTTAGCCTACGGCTGCGCCTTCGCTCAGCATGACGTTCTTTTTTAACAGCACATCAAAAAATCAACACATCAAAAAATCAACACATCAGCACATCAAACCATCAGCACATCAGCACATCAGCACATCAGCACATCAAAAAATCAGCACATCAAACCATCAGCACATCAGGAAACCAGCCCTTTTTCCAGCAGGTACTCGGCAATCTGGACGGCGTTGGTGGCGGCGCCTTTGCGGAGGTTGTCGGCCACTACCCAGAGGTTGAGGGTGCGGGGCTGGGTGCCGTCGCGGCGCACGCGGCCTACCAGCACGGCGTCGCGGCCGTGGCTGTCTTTGGGCATGGGGTACTGGTTTTGCAGGGGGCTGTCGACCACCTCCACGCCGGCGGTGTGGCGCAGCTTCTCGTACACGTCCGACACCGAGAACTCCTCGGCAAACTGCACGTTGACCGACTCGGAGTGGCCGCCCATTACGGGGATGCGCACGCAGGTGGCCGTGACGCGAATGCCCTCGTCGCCCATGATTTTCTTGGTTTCGTTCACCATCTTCATCTCCTCCTTGGTGTAGCCGTTGCTTTCGAACACGTCGATGTGGGGCAGCACGTTGAGGTCGATGCGGTGGGGGTAGGCCGGGTCGGTCACGGGCTGGCCGGCGCGCTCCAGCATGAGTTGGTCGACGGCCTTTTTGCCGGTGCCGGTCACGCTCTGGTAGGTGCTCACCACGATGCGGCGCACGCGGTAGGCCTTGTGCAGCTCGCTCAGGGCCAGCACCAGCTGAATGGTGGAGCAGTTGGGGTTGGCAATGATTTTATCGTCGCGGGTAAGCTCGTGGGCGTTGATTTCGGGCACCACCAGCTTCTTGTCGGGGTCCATGCGCCAGGCCGATGAGTTGTCAATAACGGTGGTGCCCACTTCGGCAAAGCGCGGGGCGTGCAGCTTCGACACCGAGCCGCCGGCCGAGAAGATGGCAATGGCCGGGCGGGCGGCAATGGCGTCGTCCATGCTCAGCACGGGGTATTTCTTCCCCTGAAACTCAATCAGCTGGCCCACGGATTTCTCCGAGGCCACGGGCAGCAGCTCGGTGAGGGGAAAGTTGCGCTCGGCCAGCACGGCCAGCAGCTCGGTGCCTACCAGGCCGGTGGCACCTACAATAGCAAGTTTCATAAAAGACTGGAATAAGAAAGAAGCAGCGAAGCTAAGCCGGGCAGCCGACAATCCGGCCGGCGGCGGCTTCCGGCTCAAAAGCAGCACAACAACCGCCGCCGGCCCAAGTAGTTCCCCAAGCAGCCGCCCGGCATAGGAGGAATGTCGCTAAAAATGGATTACTTGGGGTTAAATACCCCTATATCCATTTTGCATCTACCCGGCTTGCTAATGAAACTATTCCTACTGCTTTTGCTGCTGCTTCCCACCCTGGCCCTGGCCCAGCTGCGCGACGACTTCGCCGACGGCAACTTCACGGCCAACCCCGCCTGGACCGGCGACGTGGGCAGCTTTCAAGTGACCAGCAACCAGCTGCAAAGCAACGGCCCCGCCGTGACGGGCTCCCAGATTCAGCTGGTGACGGCCTGCCAGGCCAGCACGGGCACGGTGTGGGAGTTCTGGGCCAACCTGCGCCTGGCCACCAGCTCCAGCAACCTGGCCGACGTGTGGCTCATGGCCTCGCGCCCCGACCTGCGCGACCCGCACTGCGCCGGCTACTTCGTGCGCCTGGGCGGCACCGCCGACGAGGTGAGCCTGTTTCGCAAAGACTCGGCCCGCAGCGCCACCATGCTCATCGACGGGCAGGACGCCACCCTGCCCGGCACCAACAACGTGGTGCGGGTGCGCGTCATCCGCAGCACGGCCAACCAGTGGAGCCTGGAGTACGACCTGGCCGGGGGCCGCAACTTCGTGGCCGAGCCTGCCTCGCCCATCGACGCCACCCACCAGCGCAGCGTGGCCCTGGGCGTGTCGCTGCTGTACTCCTCGGCCAACGGCCGCAACTTCTACTTCGACGACTTCGTGGTGAGCGACGCCACCGCCCCCCAGCTGCTGCGCGCCGTGCCCCTGAGTGCCCGGCAGGTGGACGCGGTATTCAACGAGGCCGTGGCCCCGGCCAGCGCCGGCAACGTAGCCGCCTACCGCCTGCAGGGCGGGGCCACGCCCGGCACGGCCCAGGTGCTGCCCCACAACCCCGCCGTGGTGCGCCTGACCTTCCCCGCCGACTTCGACGCCCAGAACGTGCTGGAAGCGCGCAACGTGGCCGACCTCTACGGCAACACCGCCGCCGGCCCGCTCACGGCCAGCTTTGGGGGCCCCACCTTGGCCCCGCTGCCGGGGGAGCTGGTCATCTCCGAAATCTTCGCCGATGAAACGCCCCAGGTGGGCCTGCCGCTGTCGGAGTACCTGGAAATCCACAATCGCACGGCCACCAAAACCCTGAGCCTGCGCGGCGTGCGCCTGAGCAAGCCCGGCAGCAGCACCGTAGCCGCCTTCGCCGACACCATGCGCCTGCGGCCGGGCGAGTACGCCATTGTATGCGCCAGCACGCGGGTGGCCCAGTTCGCGGCCTACAATGCCAAGGTGTACGGCCTCACCAACTTCCCCTCCCTCACCAATGCCGGCGACCAGCTGGTGCTGCGCAGCCGCACCGGCAGCACGCTGTTTGAGATAACCTACTCCGACACCTGGTACCGCGACGCCGTGAAGCGCAACGGTGGCTGGAGCCTGGAGATGATAGACGTGAGCAACGTGTGCGCCGGGGCCAGCAACTGGATAGCCAGCAACGACCCCAGCGGCGGCACCCCCGGCCGCGCCAACTCCGTGCGCGCCGTTAACCCCGACACCACGCCCCCTGCCNTTAACCCCGACACCACGCCCCCTGCCCTGCTGCGGGCCGAGCAGCTCAGCCCCACGCTGGTACGCCTGCACTTCTCCGAGAAGCTGGACAGCGCTTCGGCCGCCACCACCAGCCGCTACTCCCTGTCGGCGCCGGCCCCGGGCGTGGTGAGCGCCACGCCGGTGGGACCCGATTTCCGGGCCGTCGACCTGGCCCTGAACGGTACCCTCTCGCCCAGCCAGCGCACCACCATCACGGTGCAGATGGCCACCGACTGCGCCGGCAACATGAGCGGCCCGCTGCAAACCATCAACTTCGTGGAGCCCGCCGTGGCCCCGGTCCGGGGCGAGCTGGTCATCTCCGAAATCCTGGCCGATGAAACCCCGGTGCTGGGGCTGCCGGAGTCGGAATACCTGGAAATCCACAACCGCAGCGCCACCCGGGTGCTTAGCCTGCAGGGCGTGCGCCTGAGCAAGCCCGGCACGTCGGGCAGTGCCGTGTTTCCGGATACGGCCCGCCTGCGGCCGGGGCAGTACGCCATTGTGTGCGGCAGCACGCGGGTGGCCCAGTTCGCCGCCTTCAACGCCAGGGTGTACGGCCTCACCAACTTCCCTGCCCTAACCAACGCCGGCG
This sequence comes from Hymenobacter saemangeumensis, assembly GCF_039541835.1. NCBI lineage: Bacteria > Pseudomonadati > Bacteroidota > Cytophagia > Cytophagales > Hymenobacteraceae > Hymenobacter > Hymenobacter saemangeumensis. The sequence goes on from NZ_BAABGZ010000012.1 coordinate 9,149, forward strand.
ACCAGCTGCTGCTGCGCGGCCGCGACGGCAGCACCCTGTTTGAAATAACCTACTCGGATAGCTGGTACCGCGACGCCCGCAAGAAAGAGGGCGGCTGGAGCCTGGAGATGATAGACGTGAACAACGTGTGCGCCGGGGCCAGCAACTGGATAGCCAGCAACGACCCCAGCGGCGGCACCCCCGGCCGCGCCAACTCCGTGCGCGCCGCCAACCCCGACACCACGCCCCCTACCCTGCTGCGCGTGGTGGCAGTAAATGCCACCACGGTGCGCCTCACCTTCTCCGAAAAGCTCGACAGCACGGCGGCCGCTACCACCAGCCGCTACTCCCTGACGGCCCCGGCTCCCGCCATCAGCAGCGCTGCCCCCGTGGGCCCCGACTTCCGGCAGGTAGACCTCACGCTGGCTTCGCCCCTGCTGCCCAGCCAGGGCGCCAGCCTGCGGGTGCAGATGGCCACCGACTGCGCCGGCAACGCCAGCGGCCCCCTGCAAATAGTCAACTTTGCCCTGCCCGAAGCGGCCGTAGCCGGCGATGTTGTCATCAACGAAGTGCTGTTCAACCCCCGCACCGGCGGGGTGCGCTTCGTGGAAGTGCTCAACCGCAGTACCAAGTACGTGAGCCTGCAGGGCCACCAGTTCCTGCGGGGCCGGGTAAACGGCCGGGCCACGGCCACGCCCATCACGCTGGAGCCCCTGGTGCTGGCGCCGGGCCAGCTCCTGGCTTTCACGCCCGGCATTGAGAATATTCAGCTCAACTACCCCACCAGTCACGAGCTGGCCAACCTGTACCAGGTCGCCTCCCTGCCCGCCTTCGCCAGCACCGTCGACACGGTGCTCCTGCTCAACGGCCGCGGCATCGCGCTCGACCAGCTGGCTTATAGCAAAAACATGCACCTGGCGCTGCTAACCACCCAGGATGGCGTGTCGCTGGAGCGCATCCGGCCCAACGGCCCCACGCTGCCCAGCAACTTCCACTCGGCGGCCAGCACCGTGGGCTATGCCACGCCCGGCCGGGCCAACTCCCAGGCCCAGGACACGCCCGGCGGCAACCAGGACCTGAGCGTTGACCCCGAGGTATTCACGCCCGACGACGACGGGCAGCAGGACTTTACCACCCTCAACTTCCAGCTCGACCAGCCCGGCTACGCCGCTTCGGTAACCGTGTACGACGCCCTGGGCCGCCTCACGCGCCGCCTGCTGCGCAACGAAACCCTGGCCACCAACGGCTTCGTGCGCTGGGATGGCCTGGACGAGCGCGGCCGCAAGGCCAGCGTGGGCTACTACATCCTGCACGTGGAGCTGTACCGCCCCGGCGGCGGCGAAAAGCGCGACTATAAAAAGACCGTGGTGGTCGGGGCGCGGTTCTAAGGTGCCCTTGGTTGGGTGAAAAGTGAAGAGGTAGCTGATGATGGCGCGGGGCTCGTCCCAAAGTGCCCTGCGGAAATGGCGGATGTAGAGACGCAACCGAAGGTCAGCGCAGCTAACATTTTGCGTCTCGGCGTTGAACGACCCGGCAGATTGAGCAGATGGCCCAGCCCCGGTTCTAACGGCGCGGTCCCGGAGACGCAAAATGTTAGCTGCGCTGACCTTCGGTTGCGTCTCTACTTCGTTCAGGTCTCGCAGACCATTTCGCGAAAAGTATAACTACCACCAACTCCCCCACTAAACCCGGGCCCGGCTTTTCCATCGAAGGGCCATGGACAGCACCCGGCAACTACAGCACCTTTACTGGCGGGCGGGCTTTGGCCCCCGGCCGCAGGACCTCACGGCGGGGCTTAGTCCGCGCAAAGCCCTGCGGCAGCTGCTCCGGGACTCCGAGAAGTTCGAGCCGCTGCAAGTGGCCGCGCTGCCGGGCAGCGCCGAGCCCACCATGGCTGCGCCTGCCCCGGGTGCGGCTCCTCGCAGTGAGCAAACCCCGGAGCAGCGCAAAGCCCGCCGGCAGGCCGCCCGCGACGCTTACCGGAGCATGAGCACGGCCTGGATGCGCCGCATGGCCGAGTCGCCGGCCCAGCTGCGCGAGAAGATGACCCTGTTCTGGCACGGGCACTTTGCCTGCCGCGTAAGCCAGCGCCCCGAGGCGGCCCTGCAGCTGCACAACACCATGCACCGCCTGGCCCTGGGCAAGTTTCCCGAGCTGCTGCTGGCCGTGAGCCGGGAGCCGGCCATGCTGCAGTTTCTCAACAACCAGCAAAACCGCAAGCAGCAGCCCAACGAGAACTTCGCCCGCGAGCTGATGGAGCTCTTCACCCTGGGCCGGGGCCACTACAGCGAAACCGACGTGAAGGAGGCCGCCCGCGCCTTTACCGGCTGGGGCTACGACGACAGCGGCAGCTTCCGGTTTCGCGCCCGGCAGCACGACGACGGCCTGAAAACCTTCCTGGGCCACACGGGAAACCTGACGGGCGAAGACGTGCTGCGCATCCTCCTGGAGCAGCCGCAGGTGGCCGTTTTCCTGACCACCAAAATCTACCGCTTCTTCGTCAACGACCAGCCCAGCCCCGCCAGTATCGAGCCCCTGGCCGCGGCTTTCCGGCAGAGTGGCTACGACCTGGCCGACCTGCTGGAGCGGCTGTTTTCGGCCGACTGGTTTTACGAGCCCGCCAACATCGGCACCCGCATCAAGTCGCCGGTGGAGCTGCTGGCCGGCATGCGCCGCAGCCTGGGCGTGCGCTTCGAGCAGGAGCAGCCGCTGCTGGCTTTGCAGAAAGCCCTGGGGCAAACCTTGTTTATGCCGCCCAACGTGGCGGGCTGGCCCGGCGGCCGCAGCTGGATAGACTCTTCCTCGCTGCTGCTGCGCCTGCAGCTGCCCACCGTGCTGTTTCGCAATGCAGCCTTTGCCGTGGCCCTGAAAGACGACGACAACGACCTCAGCCCCAACGCCAGCCTGGCCGAGCGCAGCATCGGGGCCGCGCCGGACGCCCGGCTGGCCCTGGCCCCGCTGCAGGCCCTGCTGGCCGGCACGCCCCCGGAAAAGCAGGCCGGCCGGCTGGCCGGCTTCCTGCTGCAGGTTCCCCTGCGGCCCGAAGCCCTGGCCCTGGTACAGCAGCAAGCCCGGGCAGCCGCGCCACCAGAGACACTGCGCAATACCCTCATCGGCCTGCTAAGCCTGCCCGAGTACCAGCTAGCCTGATAGCACGACAAGCTCCCCTCCTTTTTTAAAGAGGGGACGCCAAGCCGACAGGCCTGGCTGGGGTGGTTAACGTCGTTGAACGATACCCGAACGATTAATACCCAACGACACTCCAAAGCCCTGACGACGTCCACCACCCCCGTTTCAGCCTGCGGCTGAAACATCCCCTCCTTAAAATAAGGAGGGGAGTTTTTTCGCTTTTCTTACCCTTCTCCGCTATGCAACGCCGTAACTTCCTCCGCACTTCCGCCCTGGCCAGCAGCTTGCTGCTGGTGCCCAAGCTGCTGCACGCCCTCGACCACGGCTCCGGTCTGAGCCGGCTGCGCGACGCCGGGGGGCGCCGCCTCATCGTGGTGCAGCTGGGCGGGGGCAACGACGGGCTGAACACCATCATTCCCTATAAAAACGACTTGTACTACCAGGCCCGGCCCACCCTGGCCATCCGCGAAGCCGAGGGCATTCTGGCCCTGGACCAGGACCTGGGCCTGCACCCGGCCATGCGCGGCCTGAAGGGCCTGTACGACCAGGGCCAGGTGGCCATTTTCAACAGCGTGGGCTACCCCAACCCCGACCGCTCGCACTTCCGCTCCATGGACATCTGGCAAACCGGCTCGGCCGCCGGCCAGAGCCTGAGCACCGGCTGGCTGGGCCGCTTTCTCGACGCCGACTGCGCCGGCTGCTCCCATTCCTACAGCGCCCTGGAACTCGACGACACGCTCAGCCTGGCGCTCAAAGGGCAGTCCCGCAAAGGGCTGGCCCTGAAAAACCCCGACAAGTTCCGGCAGCTTACCAAAAGCCGGGCCGTGGCCGCGGCCACCCAGGCCCACCCCCACCACGAGCCCCACAGCGAGGTAGACTACCTCTACCAGACCCTGGCCGAAACGACCTCCTCGGCACAGTACCTCTACGACAAGGCCCGAATCTATAAGTCGCCCACGGCCTACCCGGCCTCGGAGTTCGGCAAAAGCCTGAAGACCACCGCCGAGCTGATTAACTCCGGCGTGGAGTCGCGGGTATTTTACCTGGCCCTGCCGGGCTTCGACACCCACGTGCGGCAGCAGGAGCAGCACCGCCGCCTGCTCACCGACCTCTCCGATGGCCTAGCAGCCCTGGCCGCCGACCTGCAGCGCAGCGGGGAGTGGGCCAACACCCTGGTGCTGGTGTTTTCGGAGTTCGGGCGCCGCGTGCAGCAGAACGCCAGCAACGGCACCGACCACGGCACGGCCAACAGCGTGCTGCTGCTGGGCGGCAGCCTCAGGCAGCGCGGCATCCTCAACGCCGCCCCCGACCTGGCCAGCCTCGACCAGGGCGACCTGCGCCACCAGGTCGACTTCCGCGGCATCTATGCCACCATCCTCAAAGACTGGTTGGGCGGCGATGACGCAAAAATTTTAGGCGCTGACTTCAAGCGGGTTACAGGCTTCGTCTAGCTTATAGATTTTAGCTCGGCAATATCCTTTTGGAAAAGCTGGTCGTAAAGGCAGACATCTTTCCACATTCTTTCCACCTTTAATCTACCTTCCCAATGAAAGCCATATCCCCCACGCTGCACGGCGTAATCGACTACCTGACGGTAGGCTTCCTGGCCCTGGCGCCCACCATTTTCGACCTCGACGGCACGTATGCCACGGTGTGCTACATCCTGGCAGCCGGCTACCTGGTAATTACCCTGCTCACCAACATGCCGCTGGCTATAATGCGCGCCATTCCCTTCAAGGTGCACGGCCGGCTGGAGCTGATTAGCGCCCTGGCCCTGCTGGCCTCGCCCTGGCTGTTCGGCTTCGCCGACGACAACGAAACCGCCCGTAACCTGTTTGTAGGCCTGGGTGTGGCCTTCCTCGGCACCTACTTCCTCACCGACTGGAACGCGGAAACCCACGCGGCCAACAACCACAACCACGGCCGTACTATCACGGGCAAAGGCCCGCAGATGGCTTAACCATTCTGAGTAAGATTTTTAAGCCCGGCTTCTGAAAGGAGGCCGGGCTTTTTTATTGAGCCCGCGCCATCACGCCTCCTGCGCGACACAAGTCGGCAAGCCTGCCCGCTTCATTATGTTATTCTAAACAAAAACCTTAGCTTGCTGGCCTATCTATCCATAAAAAGTCTGCCATGCCGGCCCCCGACGCCCCTCTTTACCCACTTAGCCCAGCGGCCGTGCCGGCAGGCTTTACCCAACCCAGCGGCCGCTACAAGTGGCTGGTAGCCGCCATGCTGGTAAGCATTGTGCTCTTTATTGGCTTGTACCTGGCTTTGCTGGCCGGTGCCGTCGGGCTGGTATACCTTACGCTTACTCTCCATTTTGAGAGCTATGGCCTCTGGAGCGGCCTGTTCCACCTGGGCTGCATTTTGGCGGCACTCATGCTGGTAGTCTTTCTGGTGAAAGCCGTATTTAAGCGCAGCCCCTCCAACGGCCTTGCCGAGCACCCCCGCCTGACGGCCGAGGCCCACCCGGCTTTGTTTGACTTCGTGCACCGGCTGTGTGCCGAGGTGGGCGCCGCCCAGCCCAAGTACATCTGCGTCAGCTCCGAGGTGAATGCCGCCGTCTTCTACGACAGCTCCCTGCGCAGCCTGTTCTGGCCCACGCGTAAAAACCTGCTCATCGGCCTGGGTTTGGTCAATGGCCTCAACCTGTCGGAGTTCAAGGCCGTGCTGGCCCACGAGTTCGGCCACTTTGCCCAGCGCAGCATGCGCCTGGGCAGCTACGTGCACACCGCCAGCCGCCTGCTGCACGACATGGTGTACGAGCGCGACAAGTGGGACGAGATGCTGCTGCAGTGGCGCGCCCTCGACATCCGCCTCTCGGCCGGCGCCTGGCTGATTTCGGGGCTGGTGTGGGTGGTGCGCAAGCTGCTGGAGCTGGCTTACCAGGGTATTCACTTGGTGCACGCCTCGCTGTCGCGGGAGATGGAGTTTCAGGCCGACCGCGTGGCCGTGCGCCTGGCCGGCTCCCGGGCGATGTGCGACGTGCTCTACCAGCTGGAGCCGGTCAGCAATGCACTGGCTTCGGCCACGCAGCAGCTGGGCCTGGCCCTGGAGCATGGCCTGGCCACCGACGACGTGTTTTTCCACCAGTCGCGCTACCTGCAGGAGCAGCTGGCGCTGCGCCCGGCGCCGGCACCCGCCGCGGCCGGGCAGCCCCTGCGCCGCTTTGCCCCCGACGAGCTGCGGGTGTCGGCCATGTACGCCAGCCACCCGGCCGACTACCTGCGCGAAGAGCAGGCCCAGCGCGTGTTTATCGACGGCCCCAGCGACGACCGCTCGCCCTGGCTGCTCTTCCGCCAGCCCGAGCAGCTGCGCAAGCTGGTTACCCGCACCTTGTACCCGGCCTTTGAGCCCGGCACCGAGCCCGAGGTGCAGCCCGCCGCCCAGGTCGAGGAGTTTCTGGCGGCCGAGCGGGCCGAGCTGGAGTATGCCGCCCATTATGCCGGCACCTACGACAACCGCTTCGTCACCTTGTTCAACCCCCTCGAGCTGCAGCGGCTGGCCGATGAAGCCACCCTGCCGCCCGGCACCCTGGCCGAGGCCCGCGCGGCCCTGTACGGCCCGGAGCTGCAAACGCGCACCGCGGCCCACAGCACCCGCCTGGCCGACCTGCAGAAGCTGGCCCTGTTTCAGCAGGGACTGGCTAAAAGCCCCACCTTCGTGGTGGCCGGCACCAGCTACCCGGCAAAAGAAGCGGCAGCCGTTGCCGCCCGCCTCGAGCAGGACTGCGAAGGCCACAGCAGCTGGCTCGCGGCATTCGACCAGCAGGTGCTGGCCGTGCACTGGCGCATGCTGGCCAGCCAGCCCGAGCGCCGTGAGGACTGGCTGGCGCGCTTTAGCTTTCACTACGCTATTCAGCGGGCGTCGCGGGCCGTGCGCGAGGCCCGGGCCAGCGCCGGCCAGGCCCTGCAGGAGCTGGAGCAGCGCGGCGACCTGACGGAAAAGGACGTGGCCAGCTACAGCAGCCGCTTCGAGCAGAGCCGCATGGCCCTGGAGCATGCCTTGCTGGAAGCCGGCCCGGTACCTATGCTGCCGCTCACCCACCTCAGCCGCTTCGCCACCCTGGCCGAGTACGCCCGGCATGACCTGACACTCCCCGGCCCGGCCCAGTTCAACGGCGACTGGATAAACAGCTTTTTCGCCGTCCTCAACACCATGGAGGAGCGGTTGCGCCGCGTCTACTTCAAAAACCTGGGCGTGCTGCTGCGCCTCGAAGAAGACCTGGCTGCGGCGCATACGGTGCCCGTAGCCGCGGTTAGCCCGGCTCTATCGGCGGTGTAACCCTTATTGTATAGAACAATTGGGTGGATAAGCGGCTTCCCTTAAGCCCGGCTCCGGCAAAACAAGCCCGGCTTCTCTACGGAAGCCGGGCTTGTTCTTATACTTATTGCGAAGTGGTTTGCGAAAAACGAACGATGTAGAGACGCAACATTTTGCGTCTCCGGGGCTGCGCCGTTAGCACCGGAACCGGGCTAACTGCCCGTTCTGCTGGGTCGTTCAACGACCAGACGCAAAATATTAGCTGCGCTGACCTTCGGTTGCGTCTCTACTTCCAGCAGATGGCTTGCGCAATTCGCCTTGTGAGGAGGTTAATACACCATTCAGCCCCTGTAAAGGCACTTTGGTTTTACCTCGCTAGAACAATTAGTAGCACGAAAGCGAATACACTGTTGATGGGCGCCATACCTGGCCCACGACAGCATTTCACCCCCGTTTACTTTTCCGTTCATGAAGCGTATTTACCTTGTTGGTCTCGCCCTGGCGGGGAGCCTGCTCAGCGGCTGTGCATCCATTGTGAGCAATACCCGCTGGCCCGTGACCATCAGCAGCACGCCTGCCGGAGCTACGGTCACCGTTCTGGGCCGCGACGGCCTGGAGGTGTTTTCCGGGCCTACCCCCGCTGCCGTGCTGCTGAAGTCGGGCGCCGGCTACTTTCAAAAAGCAAAGTATACCCTCAAGTTTACCATGCCCGGCTACGAGCCCAAGACCATGAACCTGGAGGCGGACATAAACGGCTGGTACTTCGGCAACCTGTTTATCGGCGGGCCTCTCGGCCTGCTGATAGTAGACCCGCTTACCGGGGCTATGTTCCGCATCGACCAGCGCGAAGTGCAAGCCAGCCTGACCCAGGCCCAGGGCCTGCACCTGCCCTATACCGACGTCAACGGCCTACAGATTGTGTCTATTACGGACATTCCCAGCACCGAGCGTCATTTGCTTATTCCAATTAACTAGCCTGGCTTTTCTCCCGTCAGGTGCTGGCCGGGAAAACAAGCTCAGCCCCCAAACACCGACCCGGCCAGGGCCAGCACGGCGCGGCGGGTTTCCTCGGCCTGCTCCAGGTAGGACTGGTGCCCGCTGCCTTCCAGGAACAGGGCGTGCCCGGTGCAGGGCATGGCGGCCTGCTTCACGGCATCGTCGAAGGGCACGGCTACGTCGTGCTTGCCGGCCACCAGCAGGATGGGGTACTCGGCCTCCTTCAGCACCTTGGTGCGCTCGGGGCGGGCCGCCATGCCGCGCATGGCCCCGGTAATGGTTTCCACGGGCGTGGCCTTGCCAATTTCCTCCAGCAGCAGGCGGGCTTCCGTCAGCCGGTCGCGGTTGTGGGGCGCAAACAGGGGGCGCACGAAGCTTTCCATGAACTTCTCGATGCCATGGCGCTCCACGAAGCTGATGTTTTTCTCGCGGTTGGCCTTTTTCTCCTCGGTGTCGGCCAGCGCGGTGGAGTTGATGAGGGCCAGGCCCGCCACCCGCTCGGGCCAGCGCTCGGCCAGGGCCAGGGCCACGTAGCCGCCCATGCTGTGGCCCACCAGCAGCACCGGGCCGGGACAGCCCTTCTTGTTCAGGTAGTCGATAACGTAGCGCGCCTGGGCCTCCATGGTGAAGTCGGGCACGGCGGCCCGGTTGGTGCCATGCCCGGGCAGGTTGGGCATCAGCAGGCGGTAGGTATCCGGAAACGGCCGGGTGAAGCCGGTCCATACCTCGCGGCTTTCGGCAAAGCCGTGGAGGAAGACGATGGTGGGCGGGGTGGAAGGTGCAGCAGCCATAATGCACAAAAGTAGGGGCCGGGGCCGGCTGCGCCGCCATGCCGCCAGAGTAGTAAGTGGCCGGCTGGGTGCCCCTTGCCCGCTACTTGCTCAGTAATTCAGCTCGTATACCCGCCGGAACTGCTGTTCGATAATGAAACCCGGCGTGCTGCGCATGATGAGGTCGCGCAGCACGCCGGGGGCCTGCTGCAGGTAGCCTACCCGGCCCAATAGGCGGGAGGTACGCTGCACATGGGTGGCCCGGGCCCAGCGCAGCTGCTGCATCGCCGCGAAGGCCTGCTCCGCGCTGGGCTCGCGCTGCAGGCACTGCGCCAGCACGTAGGCATCTTCCACGGCCTGGCAGCCGCCCTGGCCCATGTAGGGCGTAGAGGCGTGCGCGGCATCGCCAATCAGGCACACTTTACCCCGGCTCCAGCTGGAAATGGGGTCGAAGTCGGCTATTTCATTGCGAATGATGCGGCTTTCATCGGCCTGGGCCAGAATATCGGGAATGGGGTAAGCGAAGCCGGCAAAAAGCCGCTGCAGGCGCGCTTTGAGCTGAGCCCGGTCCTCGCCGATACTATCGGCAGCTACCACCGCAAACCAGTCGACCAGCCCATCGGCAATTTCCGAGAAGCCAAACCGTACGCCCCGCCCCCAGGCCTCCATAATGACCTGCTTATAAGCCGGCCGCAGCTGTATGGGCGTCATGCCCCGCCACACCAGGTGGCCCGTGCTGCGAAAGCGCACCTCCGGAAACAGCTGCCCGCGGACAGGGGAATGAATGCCGTCGGCGGCGATAACGAAAGCCCCGCGCAGGCTGCTGCCATCCGTGAAGCGCACGGTAACTTCCTCTTCGTCTTGCTGCAGGCCTGCATACTCTCTGGACAGCAGCACGGTCTGGGAGTCCAGCTCGCCCAGCAGAATATCCTGCAGCACTGCCCGCCGGATGGCCGTAGTGGTAAAGCCGAACTGCTCCCGAATCCGCTCCTGGTTGGTGCGCAGCAAGGGGCGCAGGCGGGCATCCACAATCTGAATGTCGCGTAGGGGTACGCCCCCGGCATTTACCCGCCCGGCCAGGCCCAGGCGGTCGAATACCTGCATGGCGTTGGGTGCCATCCAGATGCCGGCCCCGAGCGGCAGTATCCGGGGGGCGGCCTCGCACACCTGCACGGCCAGGCCGCGCTGCTGCAGCGCAATGGCCGCGGTAAGCCCGGCAATACCGCCGCCAATAATTAAGCCGGGAAGCTGCATAGCAAGCACATGTCTGGCCCTAAAAATACAGCATCCGGCTGCTGCGCTACCGGCGGCGCCTGGCGGGGGCTGCTGGCGCCGGGGCCGCGGGCGCGGGGACTGGCGCCTCCTCCACCTTCACCACGGGCTGCTTGCTCAGCACCTTGCCATCGGCCGTTTCGAGCTGGGCCACGAAGGCGGTGCCGCTGGGGTAGAGGTGGTTGAAAAACAGCTGCATCCTAAAGCTGCCCGGCGGCAGGTACTTGCGCTCCAGAATTTCCTCTACCAGCGTGCCATCGGTGAGGCGCACCCGGATGCGGGCGTTACGCGTCAGGTTTTTCACCTCAAACGGGAAGTTGAACACCACTTTCTCCGGCTCCGTCACTTGTTCCGACGTATTGGCATCGACCTTCACTTCCTTCAGCACCTGCCCGCTGGGGCTCAGCAGGCGGATGGTATACACCGGCGTCTCATCGATGTCGACAATGGAGTTCAGCCCTACCGTGTAGTGCACCACGCCGGGCGTGAGGCGGCGGTCTTTGAGCAGCTCATACATCTCGCTGCCGTCGGTATCGTACACCTTCAGCGTGGCCACCTGGGCCGTGGGGCTGTGGTAGAGCAGGGTAGCCCGCTTGCTGAAGGTCTTCACCGACGGGCGGTTGTCGTTGCTGGCGCGGGCCCGGGGCACGGCCCGGCCCGTCACCTTCCCAATATAGGCCAGCACGTTTTTGGCGCCGCGCAGCAGCTTGGAGTCCACGCTTACCTCCCGCAGGCTGCCGCCGTCCGACAAGGACCACACAAACATCTGCCCGTAGTATTCGGCCAGGCCGGGGTACTTCTGCAGGGAGTCGCCCAGGGGCTGCAGGCCTTTGCCGGCCAGGCCCTGCAGCGCATAGCCGCCATTCTCCCGGGGCGAGTAGTCGTGCTGCTCCATGCAGAAAGCCCACAGGGGCACTTCCTTGCTGGCCCCGGGCGCCAGCACCAGCAGCTTCTGCTCGAAGGTGAAGATGTCCTGGGCACCGGCATCGTCGGCGGCAAAGTGCAGGCCCGGCGGCACCCGCAGCTTTAGCTCCTGCCCGGTGAGGTTGGTCAGAACGCAGCGCAGCTTGTCGGGCCCCAGGCCCAGGGCCCGGGCTTCTACCTTCACTTTCTGCTGGCTCTGGGCCGTCAGCAGGTTAAGGGGCGTCACGGGCCCGGCCTGGGCGAGGCGGGCCAGGAGCAGAAAAACGACGAGCAGTAAGGAGGCTTTCATGGGCATCAGGCTTTGGGGTTTGTGCAACGCCGCTGGCTGCCGTTGTAGTATGCCGGGGCGGGCAAGCCTTGCTGATGCAAGCAGGGAAAAGTACAACAATGCTGCGCTGTTACACTTAACGCGAAGTGGCTTGCGAAAACGAACAATGTAGAGCCGCATCATTTTGCGTCTCCGGTACTGCGCCGTTAGCACCCGAGCCGGACCACCTGCCCGTTCTGCTGGGTCGTTCAACGACCAGACGCAACACGTTAGCTGCGCTGACCTTCGGTTGCATCTCTACTGCCAGCAGAGGCTTGCGCAATTCGCCTGGTGAGGATTTAAGGAAGCCGCAAAACCCTGGGCAGCAAGAGCGGCAAGCCAAGCTGAGCCTGCTGTGTAGAACAGTATAGACCTAAACGCAAAAAGCCCCACAGCATAAGCGGCGGGGCTTTTTGTTAAGTAATTGGGCTTTGAGTCCCTCCTATCCTGCTTACGGCAGCTCGGCGCCGGTAAAGGTGCCGGTAACCTCACCTATCACCGGGAAGGTAACCCGGAAGCTGCCGTTGGCGCGCTGCGACTGCGTACTGTAGGTGGTAGTGCCGCTCGCGGCGCTGCCGCTGTTGCCATCCAAGGCCGCTTCCAGGGTGTTGGTGCTGTAGGGCTGGGCAGTGCCGTTCTTGCTGAAGCTTAGGGTAAGCACCTTGCCGCTATTGAGCTTGCCAATGATTTCCATAGCCGCCGCGCTGCTTTGGTAGTTGGCACTGGTCACCAGCGCGTCGCGCAGCTCGTAGCTGGGGGCACCGGCTTCCGACACCATCACTCTTACCGGCCGGCCCACGGGGGGCGTAGCGGCCGGCTTGGGCTCGTCCTTACTGCAGCTGCCGAGGACGGCTACCAGCGCCAGGGCGCCAAAGGTGTTTTTCAGATTCATAGAGCAAATATCGTTTAGCATGAATGAGCTGGTGGGCACAGGCCAAGGCCCGGCGGCAGTAGGAGCCGGCCAGCAATGGCGCTGTGTGGAGCTAACACCACTTCCTTGTTAAACGTGCACGCTGACGGATTTTGCCGCCACCCGGGCCCCCATTTCCCGCACGGCCTGGGCAATGCCGGCCGCGTCGAAGCCGCACTCCTTGTACAGCTCGTCCTGCGAGCCGTGCTCTACTATCCGGTCGGGTATACCCAGGCGCTGCACCGGCAGGTGTAGGTTGTGGTCGGCCAGGAACTCCAGCACAGCCGAGCCGAAGCCGCCCTGCAGGCATCCGTCTTCCACGGTCACGATGGCGCGGTAGCGGCGGGCCACGTCGCGCAGCATCTCCTCGTCCAGGGGCTTGCAGAAGCGCATGTCGTAGTGCCCCGTGTCCAGGCCTTCGGCCAACAGCGCTTCAGTAGCCTTCACGGCATAGTTACCGATGTGGCCAATGCTGAGAATGGCCACGCCGCCCTCGGCCCCCTCGCGCACTACGCGGCCCGTGCCGATGGCCAGGCGCTGCAGGGGCGTGCGCCACTGCGGCATCACGCCCTCGCCGCGCGGGTAGCGGATGGTGAAGGGCCCCGCATTCTCGGGCAGCTGGGCCGTGTACATCAGGTTGCGCAGCTCCTGCTCGTTCATGGGCGCGGCCACCACCATGTTGGGGATGCAGCGCATATAAGCCAGGTCGTAGCAGCCGTGGTGGGTGGGCCCGTCGGCCCCGGCGAAGCCGGCGCGGTCGAGGCAGAACACCACGTGCAGGTTTTGCAGGGCCACGTCGTGCAGCACCTGGTCGTAGGCGCGCTGCATAAACGAGGAGTAGATGTTGCAGAACGGCACCAGGCCCTGCGTCGCCAGGCCCGCCGAGAAGGTCACGGCGTGCTGCTCGGCAATGCCCACGTCGAAGGCGCGGTCGGGCATGGCCGCCATCATGATGTTCAGCGACGAGCCCGAGGGCATGGCCGGCGTCACGCCCATGACTTTGTCGTTGGCCTCGGCCAGCTCCACCAGCGTGTGCCCGAATACGTCCTGGTACTTGGGGGGCTGGGGCTTGTCGGGCACCTTCTTGTAAATCTCGCCCGTGATTTTGTCGAACAAACCCGGGGCATGCCACAGCGTCTGGTCTTTCTCAGCCAGCGCGTAGCCCTTGCCTTTCACCGTTACGCAGTGCAGCAGCTTGGGCCCGGGAATGGACTTGAGGTCGTTGAGGATGGTGACGAGGTGCTGCACATCGTGCCCGTCTACCGGGCCGAAGTAGCGGAACTTGAGGGCTTCGAACAGGTTGCTCTGCTTGAGCAGGGTGGCCTTCATGGCCGCCTCCACCTTGCGGGCAATATGCTGGGGGTTGGGCCCGAACTTGCTGAGCTTGCCCAGCACGTTCCACAGCTCGTCGCGCACCTTGTTGTAGGTGCGGGAGGTGGTGATGTCGGTGAGGTATTCCTTGAGCGCGCCCACGTTGGGGTCGATGCTCATGCAGTTGTCGTTGAGGATAACCAGCAGGTTGGAGTTGGCCACCCCGGCGTGGTTGAGGGCCTCGAAGGCCATGCCGGCCGTCATGGCGCCGTCGCCAATCACGGCAATGTGCTGCCGGTCCTTCTCGCCCTTGTAGTCGGAAGCCACCGCCATGCCCAGCGCGGCCCCGATGCTGGTGGAGCTGTGCCCTACCCCGAAAGCGTCGTACTCGCTTTCGCTGCGCTTAGGAAAGCCCGACATGCCGTGGTAGCGGCGGTTGGTAGGAAACCGGTCGCGGCGACCGGTCAGAATCTTGTGCCCGTAGGCCTGGTGGCCCACGTCCCACACCAGCTGGTCGTAGGGCGTATTGAACACGTAATGCAGGGCCACCGTCAGCTCCACTACACCCAGGGAAGCGCCAAAGTGCCCCCCGTAGATGCTGACGGAGTCGATGATAAACTCGCGCAGCTCCGTACTGAGCTGGACTAACTGCTCGGGGCTGAGCTTTTTAAGGTCGTCGGGCGAATTAATCGCCGCCAGGAGCGGGCCGGGTTCAACTATCATCGGGGCAGGCGTCGGTGAAATGAGACGGTATACAACCGCCTGGCCGGTAAAAAGATTGTAAGGCCGCCGCAAAGGTACGAAACCCAAATGGGAGCGGTTGTCAGCGGTGCTATAAGTTAAAAGTCACGAATGATGAGTCGGACAGCACGTTAGGCAAAGAGGGAGCGGATGTTCTCAGACCACCCTAAGCAGGCCGGCAGGCGGCCGCCCACAAAGGCCCAGGCAGTATGGGTATCTGCTCAATGCCTTCTTCTGCCTGGGTAGCATGCTCAACTCATAACTCATAGTTCTTAACTCCTAGCTCCCTTCCTCTACCTTTGCCGTATGCCCCAGATTCAGACCGGCGACGAGCAATTCCTGCGTAAGCTGCGCCCATCGCGCATTGTGCTGCCCGTACTTATCGGCCTGGCCGTGGTGGGCTTTATGTTCTGGCGCAGCTACAAGCCCGGCGAGCTGGCCCCCCTGGCCAATGCCCGCTGGGAATGGCTGCTTATCACCTTTCTGGTGCTCATTGCCCGCGACCTGGGCTACATCTACCGCATCCGCCACATTGCCGAGCGGGAGCTGAATTACCGGCAGAGCCTCGACGTCATCATGATTTGGGAGTTTGCCTCCTGTGTGCTGCCCTCGGCGGTGGGCGGCACGGCCGTGGCCTCGTTTATCCTCAACAAGGAAGGCATTCCCCTGGGCCGCTCCCTGGCCTACGTAATGGTGACGGCCCTGCTCGATAACCTCTACTACGTGCTGATGGTGCCGCTGGTGGTGGCCCTGGCCGGCTCGGCCCTATACCCGCACGAGGCGCTGCAGGGCGGCTTCATCGCCACGCTTCGAGTAGCTTTTATTGTTAGCTACCTTGCTGTTACGGCCTACGCCTCGCTTATGCTGTACGCTATTTTCGTGAATCCTTACTCGGTGCGCAGCCTGCTGATTAAGATGTTCTCGCTGCCCTTTTTGCGGCGCTGGCAGGAGCGGGCCGCCCACCACGGGCAAGACATGGTAGAAGCCTCCGTGCAGCTGCGGGGCAATGGGCCGGCCTACTGGCTGCGCGCCAGCCTGAGCACCGCCTTTGTCTGGACGGCCCGCTACGCCATTATTGGCTGCCTGATTGCGGCCTTCGTGCCCATGAACATGGACAACTTCCTGTTCATTTTCGCCCGCAACATCACCTACAAAGTCATTTTGCTGGTGGCCGTCACGCCCGGCGGCGCTGGCATCGCCGAGGGAGCATTCCCAACCTTTTTCGGCAAGTTCATTGGCACGGCCACGCTCACCAGCTTCATGGTGCTGCTCTACCGGGTGGTTACCTACTACCTGTACCTGGTGCTGGGCAGCATCTTCCTGCCCCGCTGGGTATCCCGGGTGTTTAGCCGGCGCCCGGCTCAGGCCTAGCAGCCCAAGGCAAAGGCATGCGGCAGCAGCCTCAAGCCACCAAAAGATTAATGGTGTTCGTGCTGCACTGGCAGGCACAGGTGCTTTGCCCGGGCTGCCTCAACCCAGCGCGCCCAGACCATAGCCTTGCCTTTCAGCGCCTGCAGACAGAATTGGCACGCAGCATTTTCGCTGGCTAAGTGAGCGAAAAGCGGCTATTCACTTATCGACCCAGCGCTAAAGGTTTTTTATTGGGATAGGCATACTAAAACCCCAGCTTAATAGTTATACTATCAAATCAGCTAGTCAAACCATCATTCTTTTCTGTGAATGGTGACGACGTCCAGCGCCCCCCGTCCCGATAATCTCGCTTTTTTTGGGTGGCGAGGCGCTTTCCGCAGTGTTTCCACGGCTTATGCAGCTGCAGAGCCAGGCTTAGCCTAGTGTTTTTTCGTTCACCATTCCCAGCGAGCCATGATACTGTTCAACCTACTCACGCTGAATGCCCAGCACGCCCAGGCTGCCACCCACCTGCTTCTAACCGAGCGCCTGGCCACCGATGTTTTCGTGGATGAGGCCATTGCCAACCACCGGCTTACCCCGGCGGGTACTGTGGGTACCCAACCACGCTACAGGGTAATTTTCCTAACCAAGGCACTGCTCTACCGGCAGATTGAAAGCCTGCTTAACCAGGAATTTCCCAACAACGACTTTCGTATTTATACCACTGCCGTTACGCACGTAAACGACGCAGAGGCCGAGCAAATCCGGGCCCTGCGGCTGGTGTAGGCTTACCCTTGGAACGTACGGGCATAAAAAAAGCCCCGTGCCAAGGTTGCGGCACGGGGCTTTTACGTGGATTTGTCAGCACTAATCCGCTTTGAGCAGCATTCGTGAGCCATCAGTACCAACCAGGGTGAGCTTGTCGTCGGTCAGGGTTTCTACCGTGAAAGTCATGCTGGTCGCCGAACCGCTAGGTGTGAGGGTAATGGTTTTGCCGGCCTGGTCGAAGGTGTAATTGCCGCTCATGGCGCCAGATGGCCGGGTCAGGGTGAAGGTGCCATTGGCGAACATCTGCAGGCGCTCTTCCTTCTGGTCGTCGGTCTGCTTTACTTTATCGCCGGAGGCATCGAGCTCTTTGCTGGTTTTCCATACTTTGCTATCGGTGCCGTAAAGCATGTTTACACCTTCCACCTTGCCTTTGTCGTTGCCACAGGAAATGGTGAGAAAAGACAGCAGCAGCAAAAAAGTTGCGAGGTAATGGAAAGGAGAAAAGGGCTTGGTTTTCATTGGAGAGGGCATAATTGTGTGAAAGGAAAGAACCGGTATGCTTCGGCTTTTCGGCTTACGTGAAGAAAAAAAAAGGGTTTTTCCAGAAACTTTGTTAATTTGCCCCCGTAAATGGGTCCGGTTCAGCCGCCGCACGGTGGAGGTTCAGTCGAATTTCTCTTCAATTTAACCAGAAGAAGACCCATGGGACTTTTTGATTTCCTCAATAACAAAGGCGAAGAAAAGCCCGTACAACCGGCCGCTCCGCAGGCAGCTCCAGGCGCTGGCACCGATTTTTTCGGAAATAACAAAACCGAAAACAATGGGACCACGTATACGGTTGTTAGCGGCGACTCGCTCTCTAAAATTGCTAAAAACCACTACGGCGACGCAGCCAAGTGGCGACAGATATATGAGGCCAACAAGGCCACAATCGGAAATAACCCTGACCACATTGAAATCGGCCAGGTGTTAACGATACCTAGTCTCTAGGTACTTTTTTGCAGAAAAAAGGTGAGAAAAGCCACTCTGTTTCAGGGTGGCTTTTTTGCGTTTATTGAGGAGAGATGAAAAATTCTCAGCTGCGTTGCTTGCGCGTTTCAATTTTTCTCTTCTACCTTTGCCCTACCTAATGGGTACTCTCCCGCTCGCGGCGGGAAAGTTTTTCAGATTTTATACAGAAGCGGCGAGAGACTAGGCTCCCTGACCCGCTGGCAACCATCGACCGCGCGAAAGGTGCCACGTCCTACCCACCAGCCCCGGCTGTAGTGGGAAATATGAAACGAGTGCCATGGCAAACTCCCCTGTTTCCGCTTTTTTCGTCCCCTCGTTGACCACTGTGCTGCGCACTATGGTAATGCCGGGATTTTGTGCTTTGGCTCCGTGTGGCCAGGCTGCTACTTCGGCACGCATGCGAATGTGCTGTTGTAGCCCGTGCTGTTGCTGCTAGGCTGATTCCGGCTTAGCCCCACCCCTACTTTCTGGTTTTATCGATGGCTGACCCTGGCAGCCGCAGGCCTTTGCATGGCTTGCGCTGCCCGCAGCCCTCCCAACAGCACGGGCTTTCCCTGGGGTTCTGATTGCGCACAAAAACAGCCTAAACAAGCTGTGAAGCGCTTTTTCCACCATCATTTCTTGGGTTTTTCCCTCTCTCAAACTCGCATCATCATGTCTAAGCAAGCCCTTCGTTTCGAAACCCTGCAACTCCACGCCGGCCAGCAGCCCGACCCCACTACCGGCTCCCGCGCCGTGCCCATTCACCAGACGACCTCCTACGTGTTCAAAAACGCGGAGCACGGCGCCAACCTGTTTGCCCTGAAGGAGTTCGGCAACATCTACACCCGCCTGATGAACCCCACCACCGACGTGTTTGAGCAGCGCGTGGCAGCCCTGGAGGGCGGCGTGGCAGCCCTGGCCGTGGGCTCGGGCCAGGCGGCACAGTTCATTGCGCTCAACAACATCCTGCAGGCCGGCGACAACTTCGTGTCGACCTCCTTTCTCTACGGCGGCACCTACAACCAATTCAAGGTGGCGTTCAAGCGCCTGGGCATTGAGGCGCGCTTCGCCGACGGCGACGATGCCGACTCCTTCGAAGCGCTGATTGATGGCAACACCAAGGCCCTGTACCTGGAAACCATCGGCAACCCCGGCTTCAACATTCCGGACTTTGAGCGCATTGCCGAAGTAGCCCGCCGCCACGACCTGCCCCTGATTGTGGACAACACCTTCGGCGCGGGCGGCTACCTGTTCCGCCCCCTGGAGCACGGCGCCAACATCGTGGTGGAGTCGGCCACGAAGTGGATTGGCGGGCACGGCACCAGCGTGGGCGGCGTGATTGTGGACGGCGGCACCTACGACTTCGGCAACGGCAAGTTTCCGCAGTTCACCGAGCCCAGCGAGGGCTACCACGGCCTGATTTTCAACGACGTATTTGGCAAGAACGGGCCGTTCGGCAACATTGCCTTCATCATCCGGGCGCGGGTGGAGGGCCTGCGCGACTTCGGCCCGGCCATCAGCCCCTTCAACTCCTTCCTGCTCCTGCAGGGCCTGGAAACCCTGAGCCTGCGCGTGGAGCGCACCGTGGAAAACGCCCTGCGCATTGCCGAGTGGCTGGAGCAGCACCCCCTGGTGGAGCGTGTGAACTACCCCGGCCTGGCCAGCAGCCCCTACCACGACCTGGCCACCAAGTACCTCAAGCGCGGCTTTGGCGGCGTGCTGTCGTTCGTGATTCGCGGCAGCAAGGAAGCAGCCTCGGCATTTATCGACAACCTGAAGCTGGTCAGCCACCTGGCCAACGTGGGCGACGCCAAGACGCTGATTATCCAGCCCTCGGCCACTACCCATCAGCAGCTTTCCGAAACCGAGCAGCTGGCGTCGGGCGTCACGCCTACCCTGCTGCGTCTGTCGGTCGGCATCGAGCACTTCGAGGACATCCGTGCCGATTTGGAGCAGGCCTTTGCGGCGGTGACGGTGGAGGAGCCGGCGCTGGCCTAGTGCTTTTTCACCGCAGAAGACGCGGAGCCTTTCGCAGAAGAAGCGCAGAAGACAGAACAGCTTCTGCGCTTCTTCTGCGGTGAAAATCAAACAGAACACGCTATGAAAGACCAACTTTTTGAGCTTCCCAGCCCCTTTCTGCTGGAATCGGGCGAGGAGCTGCCGGGCGCGCACGTCGCCTTCCGCACCTGGGGCCGGCTGAACGAGGCCCGCGACAACGTGGTGTGGGTGTGCCACGCCCTGACGGCCAACGCCGACGTGCTGGCCTGGTGGCCCGGCCTGTTCGGCCCCGGCTGCTTTTTCGACCCCGCCGACTGGTTTATCGTGTGTGCCAACGTGCTGGGCTCCTGCTACGGCAGCACCGGCCCAACCGATACCAACCCGGCTACTGGCCGGCCCTACTACCAGGCATTCCCCCTGCTTACCATCCGCGACCTGGCCGCGGCCCACGAGGCCCTGCGCCAGGACCTGGGCCTGACGCGCATCCACACGCTGATTGGCGGCTCCCTGGGCGGGCAGCAGGCGCTGGAGTGGGCCGTGCAGCAGCCCGAGGTGTTTGAACATCTGGTGGTTATTGCCACCAATGCCCGGCACTCGGCCTGGGGCATTGCCTTCAACGAAGCCCAGCGCCTGGCCATTGCGGCTGACCCCAGCTACCAGGCCGGGCAGCCCGACGGCGGCGACGAAGGCCTGCGGGCCGCCCGTGCCGTGGCCCTGCTCAGCTACCGCGGCTACGAGGCCTACGCCAGCTCGCAAACCGACCCCGACGACAGCCGGCTGCTGGGCCACCGGGCCAGCTCCTACCAGCGCTACCAGGGCGACAAGCTGGTGGCCCGCTTCAACGCCTACAGCTACGTGGCCCTGAGCCACAGCATGGACAGCCACCACCTGGGCCGCGGACGCGGCGACATCGCCACGGCGCTGAGCGGCATCCGGGCCCGCACGCTGTTGCTGGGCATTACGTCCGACGTTCTGTTTCCGCTGAGCGAGCAGCAGGAGCTGGCCCGCCACATTCCCGGCGTAATGTATGCCGAGCTGGACTCGCGCTACGGGCACGACGGCTTCCTGCTCGAAACCGCGGGCATCACTCATTTTTTAGAGCTGTTTTATGTACCAACCTTCGCTCACTGACCTGACCGAGCCCGCCAAGCTGCGCGTAGGCCTCATCGGCTTTGGCTGCGTGGGGCAGGGCTTTCATACCATTCTCAGCCAGCTGCCGGAAGCGGAGCTGGTAGTAGCCCGCATTGCCGTAAAAACCCCGGGCAAGGCGCGGCCGCTGCCGGCCGAGCAGTTTGAGTTTGATGCCCATGCCCTGGTGCAGGACCCGGAGCTGGACGTGCTGGTGGAAGTAATTGACGACGCCGACGAAGCATTCCAGCTGGTGAGCGCCGCCCTGCGCCTGGGCCGCCGCGTGGTGACGGCCAACAAAGCCATGCTGGCCCGGCACCTCAATACCCTGCTGCGCCTGGAGCTGGACTACGGCGGCACGCTGCTCTACGAAGCAGCCGTGGCCGGCAGCATTCCGGTGCTGCGGACCCTGGATTCCTACTTCGGCAGTGAGCCGCTGCTGGCCCTGAGGGGCATTCTGAATGGCTCTTCCAACTACGTGCTGACGCGCATGAGCGAAGAAGGCAGCGACTACGCCACGGCGCTGGCCGAGGCCCAGCGGCTGGGCTTCGCCGAAACCGACCCGGCCCTGGACATGGCTGCCTTCGACCCCCGCTCCAAAGCCGTGCTGCTGGCCGCGCATGCCTTTGGCACCCTGGTTCATCCGGAGCGGGTACTCAACCTGGGCATCGAAAACATTACGCCTGCCGACCTGGAATACGCCGCCGCGCAAGGCAAGAAAATCAAGGTAATAGCCGAAATCCGGCAGGCTGGGCCGGGCAGCGTCAGCCTGGCCGTGCTGCCCCGGCTGGTGGACGCGCAGTCGCCGCTTTATGCCGTGGAGCGCGAGATGAATGGCATTGAGCTGGAAGCCGCCTATGCGGGCAGCCAGTTCCTGCGCGGCAAGGGCGCGGGCAGCTTCCCCACCGGCTCGGCCGTGCTGGCCGATGTGCGAGCCCTGCAGCGCGGCCAGCGCTACGAGTACAGCAAGCTGGGCGCCGACGACCGGCCCCGCCTGGCCCCCAACCTGGAAACGGAAGTCTACCTGCGAGCCAGCAGCGCCGAAGCGTTGGAGGAAGTAGCCCAGTGGCTGGAGCTGCCAGCCCCCAATGGCCAGCATTTCCTGACGGGCACCGTGCGCCTGGAGGCGCTGCTGGCCCGGCGCGATGCCCTGCGCGAAGCCGGCGTTTTTGTGGCCGGCATTGGCGAGATACAACCGGCGGCTCTACCCGTGGCATCTATCCAAGAGGCCGCCGTACTAGCCGCCTGATAAGCACAGCAAAGGCTTTTTCGGCCGTAACCACTCATTAAAGCATTTTTCAGGTTAGTGGATAGAGTTAAAAGTGGAGAGTTAAAACCCGAAAGGCCTTTTTAACTTTTAACTCTCCACTTTTAACTTCCTCTAAGACCAGTCTTTAACGCTGCTATTTATACTCGACCTTAACGGGTAGCTGGCCGGGAACCCTGATGGAATAGATACCTGCCCGGAGGGTGCCGCGCAGCATGTCCAGGTTTTGTACCCGGGGGTTGAAGCGTCGCACTACGCGGCCGGCAGCGTCGAGCAGCTCGGCTTCGATGGGCAGGGTCCAGTCGGCTGGCAGCACCACGTGCAGCCGGTCATCGCCCGGAGCGGGGCGGGCCTGGGCCGTAGCGGCGGTTGCCAGCACGGGCTTAACCATGGTGCCGGGCTTGCGCAGCAGCGGGCGCAGGAAGTCGCGCATGCCCCAGAACGTACTGTCGGCATACGCGTGGCTGCGCGCCGAGCTGCCCTCGAAGGGAATGTGGCCGGCCCCGCGGAAGCAAAGCAGGCGGTTGGGCACGCCCACGGCCGCAGCCTGCTGGTGCAGGCGGCCGCTGCCCACCACGTACTTCGGCGGCAGCTTGCACCCCACCCGCCCTTTGCTGAAGGGAACGGTAGCGTCGGCGGTGCCGTGGGCGCTGAACAGGGGCACCTCGCCCGCCTCGATGCAGCTGGCGCTTTCGGTGGCGCCGCTCAGGTTGAGAACGGCCAGCACGGCGCTGCTGTAGCCGGGGTGGCCGCTGCTGCCCTCGATGCCGCCGAGCGCGGCCAGGTTCAGGTAGGCCGGCACCTCGCCGGCGCGATTCAGGTAGCCGGTTTGCAGGGCCATGTACCCGCCGGCCGAGGAGCCGCCGACCACGATGTAGTTCGGGTGCACCCGGAACCTGCGGGCCGTGGCGGCATCGTGCCGGAAGAAGCGCACGGCCGCCCGCATGTCCTGCATGCCGCGGAGGGTAGCCCGGGCAATGTTCACGGTGTCGTAGGGATGAAACAGCAGGCGGTAGTCGATGCTGGCCGTGACGTAGCCCAGCCGGGCGAAGCGGGTGCACACGTCCACCATAAACTGGTCGGTGCGCGTGCCGGTCACAAAGCCGCCCTGGTGCGCGAAGATGATGAGCGGCCGCTGCCGCAGGGTGTCGCCCACCGGCTCATACACGTCCATGAGCAGGGGCTGATTGTTGCCGCTGAAGTTTACCGCCGAGCCGTAGGTAACGCCGGAGGTTACACTTACCCGCGGAAAGACGGGCCGGTAGTAGCGCCCCCGGGTGGTATCAATCTGAGCCGAAACTGTTTGCAGACCGGCCAGCATCAGGGCTGTAAAGACCAGAAAAACAGACTTCATAAGTCAGAAGGCTAGGTTGACGAGAAAGATACAGGCCAGATGGCAGCGCTGCCCAGGCAGCGCAACACAACTTACTTACTTTTTCAAACAACTGCTACGGGAGCAGTGCGCCTACAACGAAAGTTAGCGTGAGTACTGTATGCCGCGCCCGCTACTGCAGCAGCACTTGGCGCACCACGGTGCTGCCCTCTGCCTGCAGGTGCAGCTGGTACAGGCCGGGCTTTAGCCCCGGCACCTCTACCCGGGCACTCAGGGGCTGGCCGGCTTTGACCGGCAGCATCTGGCGGTGCACGGTCTGGCCCAGGGCGTTGGTGAGCCATAGAACAGCAGCGCTGCCGGCGCCTGCTTTCGCAGTACTGGGCAGCTCTACGTGAAATGCTCCCGTAGCCGGGTTGGGGTATACCTGCAGCCGGTTGCTGAGGGCCTGCGCCGTGTTGGTGGGTCGGGCCGGAGTCAGCTCCAGGAAGAAGCGGCCCGGGGCGGCGGTGCCGGCCAGGGTGAAGCGGTAGACGGTGCCGGCGCTCAGGGCGGTGCGGGAACCGGTCAGCGCATCGGTGAGGGTAATGGCGGTGCCGGGAGCAAAGCGCTGCAGGTCGGCCGCCGTGAGGACGTAGGTGCCGGGGCGGGGCACCGTGAGGGCCAGCGGCACCCGGGCTGCTTGCTGCGGCGCCAGCCCGTTGATGGCCAGCTCCTGCCCGCCGGCCACCACAGCCAGGTTGAGGGCGCTGGGGTTGGGCAGCTTGGCTGCGTCGAACTGCGCGTCTACTGCGGCGGTAGCCCCGGCTTCCTCGTAAATTATGGCTTCGTCGAAGGCAGCGGGGCTGCTGGCAGCGGCCAGGGTCAGGCGCAGGCGGGGGCGGGTATCGGCCGCCAGTCGCTGCACGGTGTTCACGTTGGCCGCCGCGAAATCACTGATGCGGGAGCTCAACGGGAAGGTGAGGGTGACGGGCGAAGTGGCCAGGGAGCGCACAAAGAAGCCCTGCCCCAGCGGAACGGTAGAGGCATTGCCCATGCCGTTGATGTACGTACGGTACTGCCCGCTATACTGCCCGGTGCTCACAAACACGTACATGGCCCGGCTCATGCCGGCGGGCACGGTTACGTTGTCCCAGTTCAGGGCCGAGGGGAAGGGGTTGCCCAGCAGGTGCCAGCCCGCAGTCGGCGATACCGCCGCGCTGAGCGTGACGCTGATGTCTTCGTTGTTGCGAAGAAGCTGGCCGTTGAATCCCACTGTTTCGCCGCCGGGCATGTTCACGGTGTAGCCCTGCCCGCGTACCAGGGGTACGGCCCCACTGCCGTTGGCGACGGGTACAAACCAGCCCTTATCGAAGTCCGAGTAATTGGTAGCGGGCGAAGTAGCCACCCGCTGCTGCTCATAGTCGAATACCGTAGGGAAAGGACGCACCAGCTCGGGTTGCTGGGCCTGGTTATAGGCCGGGTTGAGCACCGGCGTAAAGTTGGCCGTGGCCAGGCTGGCCGTGGTGACGCCGTCCAGGGGCGGAGCCAGGTGGCGGTAACCCAGGCCCGGGTTCACGCTGGGGTCGATGTAGCGCTGCACGGTGAAGGGGTTGGTGAGGATGCCCGGGCCCGGCGCCACCAGGGCCGTTCCGTCCGGGCCCGAAAGCAGGGTCAGGGTGCGGGTGCTGTTGTTCAGGGTGCCGCTGGTGGGCAGCAGGCGCTGGCTGATGCGCAGGCTATTGGTGAGGGTGAGCTGGCTGCCGGCGGTCAGGGCCATTTCCAGCTCGCGCACCTGGGCGGGCAGGCCGCTGCCGGTAATCTGGCTGGTGCTGCCGTCGTAGGCGTAGCTGGCATCGGGGCTGAACGTGCGGGTGCCGGTGTTGCGGATGGCGCCGGTAGCGCCGCTGGCTGCAATGCCGTCGGGGCTGCAGATGCGAAGCCTCGCTCCGGCCTGCAGCTCGAAGCTGCCCGGGCCATCTACGGTGAAGCAGCTGGTTTGCAGGGCGCCGGGTGCCTGGCCTGCCTGACTGCGCACGATGAGCGCGCCGTACACAGTGATGTTGCCCGTCAGCTGGGCCGGCCCGCTGTTGATGGTAATGTCCTGGTAGGAGCCGCCGGCCACGCTGGTCGCCGTATTGATAACCAGGCTGGGGTAAGCCGCGGTGACGGGCGCCAGCAGCGGGCGCAGAAAGTCGCGGATGTCGCGGAAAGTGGTATCGGCGTAGGCCAGCTGGGCCGAGTTGGTCCCGTACTGCGGAATGTGGGGCGCCCCGCGCAGGGTGCGCAGGCGGTTGGGCACGCCCACGGCCGTGGCCTGCGGGTGCAGGAGGCCGCTGCCCACCACATACTTTGGCGGCAGCCCGCCCCCTACCCGGCCCTGCAGGTAGGGCACTACGGCATCGGCGGTGCCGTGAATGCTGTACAGCGGGACGTCGCCGGGCTCGATGTAGTCGGCCCGCTCGGTAGCGCCGCTCAGGTTGAGCACGGCCAGCACGGCGCTG
Source organism: Hymenobacter saemangeumensis (assembly GCF_039541835.1). Lineage (NCBI taxonomy): Bacteria > Pseudomonadati > Bacteroidota > Cytophagia > Cytophagales > Hymenobacteraceae > Hymenobacter > Hymenobacter saemangeumensis. The sequence continues at coordinate 35,074 of NZ_BAABGZ010000012.1, forward strand.
CTGTAGCCGGGGTTGCCGCTATTGCCTTCAATGCCGCCCAGGCTGTTGATACCTACATAAGCAGGCACTTCACTCACCTTATCCAGGTAGCCCACCTGCAGGGCCATAAAGCCTCCGGCCGAGGCCCCACCCACCACAATGCGGCTGGGGCTGATGCGGTAGAGGTTGGCCGTGGCCGCATCCTGGCGGAAGAAGCGCACGGCGGCGCGCATGTCCTGCATGCCCCGAATGGCGGCCTTGGCCACATTCACGGTGTCGAACGGAAAGTATAGTAGCCGGTAGTCGATGCTGGCCGTGACGTAGCCCAGCTGGGCGAAGCGGGTGCACACGTCCACCATGTATTGCTCGGTGCGGCTGCCGGACACGAAGCCGCCCTGGTGGGCAAAGATGATGACGGGCCGCTCGGGCGCCGTGTCGCCAGTGGGCTCATAGATATCCATGAGCAGCTGCTGGGTAGCGCCGGAGAAGGTGACGGCCGAGCCATACACCACGCCCTGCGTCACGGTCACGCCCGGGAAAATGGGCTGGTAATAGCGGCCGCCGGTGGTATCGATGGGCGTTTGGGCCAGGGCGGCAGCGCCCGCGCCGAAAACCAGCATCAGCAGGCAGAGTAAAGTAGCTCTCATAGGGCAAGGGGTTGGCAAAAGGAAAAGTCAGTGCTCGATGCTTGACGTAGAACAAATAACAGAAGTTGACTTCTAACGCATTATTCTTTACCTGATTTTTCGACGCAAGCGGCCGATAGGCTCAGCGGTTTTAGGCCGAGGGCATTACTGGACCGCAGCCGTTATTTGCAGGCGCGTTTGATTTTCCCTATGCCCGTTCAATTCCCTCCCGCCCTGCGCCCTGGTCAGCGCGTGGCCATAGTCAGCACCGCCCGCAAGATTACCGCCGAAGAGCTGGCGCCCGCCATTCGTATTCTTACTGAATGGGGCCTGGAGGTGGTGCTGGGCGAAAGCATTGCCCAGGCGCATCACCAGTTTGCCGGCGACGACGCCCTGCGCCTGCGCGACTTCCAGCGCCAGCTCGACGACCCCGGCATTCAGGCCATTCTCTGCGCCCGCGGCGGCTACGGCACCGCCCGCATCATCGACGGGCTGGACTTTTCCACCTTTATCCACCAGCCAAAGTGGATAGCGGGCTTTTCCGACATCACCGTGCTCAACTGCCACCTGCTGCGGCTGGGCTGGGCCAGCATTCACGGCGTGATGCCGGTGCTGTTTGGGCAGGCTGGCGGCGAGATGGCCCTGGAAAGCCTGCGCCGCGCCCTGTTTGGGGAAGCGCTGGTGTATATGGCTCCTGCCCTGCCCCTCAACCGCCCTGGCGTGGCCAGCGGCGAGCTGGTGGGCGGCAACCTCAGCCTGCTGCACACCATCACTGGCACGGCCTCCCAGGTCAGCTTTGCCGGGCGCATCCTGTTTCTGGAAGACCTCGACGAGTACCTCTACCACATCGACCGCATGATGCTGCACCTGCACCGCAGCGGGCAGCTGCACAAGCTGGCCGGCCTGGCCGTGGGCCACTTCTCGCAGATGCGCGACAACACCGTACCCTTCGGTGCCGAGGCCTATGAGATTATCGACTACTACGCCCGCCAATACAGCTTCCCGGTAGGCTACGGCTTCCCCATCGGCCACGAGCCGACCAACGGCGCCGTGGTGGTAGGCCAGCAAGCCCGCCTCACGGTAACAGCCGAAGGCAGCCGCCTGGAAACGGTTAGAAGCTGAGAGAGGCATGCTTAAAAGAACGTCATGCTGAGCACAGCGAAGCATCTTGCCCGCAGCAGTAAATCCAGTTAAAAGGTTTACTCTCGTGGTAGAGATGCTTCGACAAGCGGACGCCAGATGAGCATGACGTTCTCTTTAATTATTGACTAAAGCGCTTCAGCCTAATGCAGCGGCCGCTTTTTCACCAGCCCGCCGCGGGTGTCGCGCACGCTGTGCATCACCACGAAGGCTTTCTCGTCGATTTTGTTGATTTCGGCAGTGAGCTGGCTTACTTCCAGGCGCGTCACCACGGTGAAGATGATGTCGACGGTGTCGCGGATATGGCCCCGGGAACCGTAGCCGCGCTTGCCGGCATACACAGTGGCGCCCCGGCCCAGCTTCTCGGTCACCATCAGCCGGATTTGCTCGCTGTGCGACGAGATGATGGTGACGCCGGTGTACTCTTCAATGCCTTCAATAAAGAAGTCGACGGTTTTGGCGGCCGAGAGGTAAGCCAGAATGGAATACAGCGCCGTTTCGACGGACAGCAGCCAGGCCGCTACGGCGAAGATTAAGATGTTAATCAGCAGGATGATGTCGCCTACCGAGAGCGGCGTGCGCTTGCTGATGTACACGGCCAGCACTTCGGTGCCGTCGAGCACGGCCCCGCCGCGCATGGCCAGGCCGATGCCGGCCCCAAGAAAGAAGCCACCAAATACGGCAATCAGCAGCTTGTCCTCGGTGAGGGTGGGAAAGGAGATGACCAGCAGCACCAGGGCCAGCGCCAGCACCGTTACCAGGGTGCGCAGGGCAAAGCCGCGCCCCATCTGGTAGTAGCCCATCACGATGAAGGGAATGTTGATGAGCACAATCAGGGCCGACAACGACAGGCCCGTGAGGTGGCTCACCAGCAGCGACATGCCCGTAACGCCGCCATCGATGAAGCCATTGGGCAGCAGAAAGCCTTTCAGTCCCAGGGCCGCCGAAAACACGCCGGCCACCAGCAGGCAGCCCTGTATCAGCTTGCGGCGCAGGCCCCAGCCGGTAAAGAAAGACTCTTCGCCGAAGGGTTCGAAGGAAGGGGGCCCGGCACCGGGCCCGGCACCGGCCTGCTTGCGCATGCGCAGGCGGTGCAACACAATATGGGGAAGAAACATAGGAAGCAAGAATGTGCAGGGCCGCTGCTTCGCCACAACATGGCAGAGCTGCCGGGCCGTATGGCGTGCCCGGGAGGGTTACCCGCGATAAATCAGTAAAACCACAACTGCCAACGGCAGCATCAGAGCAGCTTCTGGCTTGATGTACATTTTTGCACAGAGCTGATTCGAAACTACGCTGGATGGGCTGCGCCGGACTCTGGAAAACAAGAGCAGCCTAAGGCGCGTTGGGAGAGAGCGATACCCGCAGCAGCCGCTCCCGATAGCGACCTATAGCCGGCTGGGGCCGCGCCAAGGGCGAAAGCAGCCAGGCTACTGGCCAGGCTGCTGCCCAGCTCAGCGGCAGCGGTGTGCAAACCGGTGGAACAAACAATAAGCCCGGGACGGCGGCAGCCTCCGGGGCAATGACATCGGGGCGGAAATACTCGAAGTTGAAGGGTACCGCATGCCCGCGCAGGCTTTCTGCCGGCGCCACCGCGTGCTCAGGTCGTGCCGCTGCTACTGCTGTGCCAGGTACCAGGCCCGCCACAGCCAGCAGCCAGGCAAACAGCCAGGCCAGCAAGTGCGGCGCTTTGGATGAAGGAACGGGCATACGGCAAGCAGAGAAGCATTACATGGCGAGCTTCTTATACGGAAACTATCGTTTTTTTAACCAGCTGCTCCGGCAATTCGCTGCTTGCGGACTCAGCTCTTCGGCCGGCTGCATTCACCTGCACCGTGCACTAAACCGCTCAGGCCGTCGAAGGGCGTTACTGCCACCTTGCCATTAGCACGATGTTAGGCGCTACCTGCACCGCCGGCTTGGTAAGTGACTGTGGCCAGGGTGGGTTGAGAGGACAGCAGGCCTGCCAGGAGAAAAAGAAGCTTCATAAAATTCCGGACGAGTGCCCCTATACAGGCAGCGCGAAGCTGGGCATAAAAAAGCGCCGCAAGCGGCCGGACGGGGTGTCGGCTGCTTGCGGCGCTGCTACCAGATGGGCGGGCTTTAGTTCAAATACAGCACCTGCGTCACGGTCTGCCCCACGGCCTTCAGCGTTTTGCGGTCGATGACGTCCATGTTGTCGGTGGTGGCGTGGTGGTAGTTGGGGAAGTACTGGTTGGGGTTGTTGGGCAGGTGGTCGATGATGTCGACCGTAGGAATGCCGGCCTGGTTGGTGTACACGTGGTCGTCGGTGATGCCGGGCGAGTCCTGGAACAGGAAGTAGTCGGTGTAGCCCAGGCGGGCGGCCGTGTTCCAGATTTTGTCCAGGGCCTGGCGGGCGCTGTTGCGCGACAGCTCCTCGCGGCTGAACTTGGCGCCGCGGGCCCCTACCATGTCGAACAGCACGCCGTACTCGGCCTTGTAGCCGGCCGGCACCAGGTTCTTGGCCCAGTACTGCGAGCCCAGGCACCAGGAGTCGCCGGCGCCTTCGAGCTGGTTTTTCAGGTTCTGCTGGGTGCCCGAGTCGTGGCCCCAGTCTTCGGCGTCGAACAGGATGAAGTCGACACCCACGGCCGGCGCCAGGCTGTCGGGCTGCGCGGCCAGGATGCGGGCCATTTCCAGGGCCACGGCCACGCCGCTGGCGCCGTCGGAAGCTCCGTCGAGCGGCGCATTTTTCTTGTTGGGGTCGGCATCGGCCCAGGGGCGGGTGTCCCAGTGGGCAAAGATGGCCACGCGGCGGGCGGCCTGGGGCTGGTACTGGGCAATGATGTTGCGGGCCCGTAGCATGGTCCCGTCAAAGGTCATGGCCTGAAAGGGCTGCTCCTTCACTTTCAGCCCCCAGCCCTTGAACCTGGCCACGAGGTAGTCGCCGCAGGCCTGGTGGGCCTTGGTGTTGGGCACGCGGGGCCCGAAGGCAACCTGCTTGGCCGTAAAGGCATAGGCTGAGTCGGCGTTGAACACCGGGGCCTTGGGCAGCGGCGCTTCGACGGGTGTGTCGGCCGTTTCGACGTTCTTTTTATCGGGGCAGGCCGTGAGCAGGAACAAGCCGGCCAGGGCCGCCAGGGAAAGGCGAAGTTTCATAATAAAGCTATTAGCTCTGATAGTTAGGCGCATGGCCGTCAGCTAACACCCAAGGGCCGATTAAAGGCCCATGCTATTAGCTAACAGCTAATTAAGAGTTACTCTTCGCTGTAGGCCCACTCCACACCAGACTTGGTGTCTTTGATAACGATGCCCTGGCCTTTGAGTGCCGCCCGAATCTGGTCGACCTTGTCGTAGGCCTTGGCCTGCTTGGCCTCGGTGTAAAAGCCCAGCGTGAGCTCCAGCAGCTGCTCGGCGTCGGCGCGGGGCTCGTCGTGCAGGCCCAGGATGTCGACCACCACGGTGCGGTAGGCTTGCACGGCCTCCTGCAGGGCTTCGGCGCTGACATCGGCCAGGGCCGCCGGCGTGGTGGCCAGGGTGTTGAACTTGCGGAGCAGGTTGAACAGGCTGGCAATGCAGCGGGCCGTGTTCAGGTCGTCGTTGAGGCCGGTGAACAGGTCGGCGCTGAGCTTCGCTAGTTCCTGGTTGCCGGTTTCTGGTTTCTCGTTGTCGTTTAAACCAGAAACCAGCGCCAAGGAACCCGCAACCAGCTTATCCAGCAGGCGCAGGCCGTTCATGAGCTTGCGGTAGCCTTTGCGGGCGGCCTGCAGCGCCTCGTCGCTCACGTCGACGGGCGAGCGGTAGTGAGCCTGCAGCAGGAAGAAGCGGGCCACCATGGGCGAGTAGGCCTGGGAGAGCCCGCCGGCCGGGCCTTTAAACAAGTCACTGATGGTAATGAAGTTGCCCAGCGACTTGCTCATCTTGGCCCCGTTCACGGTAATCATGTTGTTGTGCAGCCAGAAGCGGGCCTCGCTGGTGTGGCTGTGGCTGGCCTGGCTCTGGGCGATTTCGCACTCGTGGTGCGGAAACATGAGGTCGAGGCCGCCGCCGTGGATGTCGTACTCGGCGCCAAGGTACTTGCGGCCCATGGCCGAGCACTCGAGGTGCCAGCCGGGGAAGCCGTCGCTCCAGGGCGAGGGCCAGCGCATGATGTGCTCGGGGTCGGCCTTTTTCCAGAGGGCAAAGTCCAGGGGGCTGCGCTTCTCGTCCTGCCCGGCGAGGTTGTCGCGGGTGCCGGCCAGCTGGTCTTCAATGGAGCGGTTGGAAAGAATGCCGTAGCGGTGGGCCTGGTCGTACTTGGGCACGTCGAAGTACACCGAGCCGTTCACCTCGTAGGCAAAGCCGTTCTCGATGATTTCCTGCACCATCTGAATCTGCTCGGTGATGTGGCCGCTGGCCTGGGGCTCGATGTCGGGCGGCAGGCAGCCCAGGGCGGCCATGTTCACGCGGTAGCGGTTGGCGTAGTACTGGGCTACCTGCATGGGCTCCAGCTTCTGGGCGCGGGCGGCCTTCACCATGGGGTCTTCGCCGTCGTCGCCGTCGCCCTGCAGGTGGCCCACGTCGGTGATGTTGCGCACGTAGCGCACGGTGTAGCCGAGGTAGCGCAGGTAGCGGGTCAGAATATCAAACACCACCGGGCCGCGGGCGTTGCCCAGGTGCGCCTCGTTGTACACGGTGGGGCCGCAGAGGTAGAGGCCCACCATGGGCGGGTGCACGGGCTGAAATTCTTCCTTTTTACGGGTGAGGGTGTTGTAAAGCGAGAGCGACATGAAAGGCAGGGGGCAGTTAACAGTTAGCAGTTAACTGTTAACAGTTAGTAAAAGGCAGTTAGAAAATACGGGGCAGGCGCGGCCACTTGACCGTAAAATAGAAAAAAGGATACGACAAAGTTGCTGGCAATCGTCATGAAATGATACGAACAGCTTTTCTTCCAGATACCCGGATGCATGAAGCAAACGGAGCCAATAACTAGTCTCCCTGGCTTCTTTGTAAGCAATGGAAAGTTTACTTGTAAAATCAGCACTCGATATGGCCCCAGTAGCTTCCTCTGCATTTGCTCCTATGGAAGTGGCGCTGCGAACGAGCTGTTTCGACACATTAAATTCATGCTCCTTAGCCTGCAAATGCCGGTGAAGTTTCATCACTCGTACTGCGAAGGCAAAGGATTTTTGCAGCAACGGACCGGCTTGGTGCTTTGGCGTATCCACAGTCAAAGTTACTCGCCAGCTTTTACTAACTGTTCACTGTTCACTGCTAACTGAAATACGGTACAGTGCCTCCACCGGAAAGTGGTCGGACCAGAGGATTTCCTTGTGTACGCGGCAGCCCAGCACCTGCCAGTGGCGGGAGGCAAACTGGTTGTCGATGCGCAGGGCCGGCAGGCGGCCGTTGTAGGTCGCGCCGATGCCGGTGCCGGCCGTGGCCCAGGCATTCTGCAGGTGGTCGGCCAGCTGGTCGTAGGTGTAGGAATAGGGCAGGTCGTTGAGGTCGCCGGCCAGCAGCACGGGGTAGGGCGAGCGGGCAATGCGGGCCAGCACGGTATCGACCTGCGTGCCGCGGGCCACGGCGCCGTTGCGGAAGCGCCGCAGCAGGTTGCGCCCCTTTTGCTGAAAGCCTTTTTTGCTGCCCGCGGCGGCCACGATGTCGTTTTCCTCCAGGCTCATGCTCTGCAGGTGCAGGTTGAATACCCGGATGGTATCGGCCCGGCGCCCGGGTGTAGCGGGGCGGGCCAGGTCGGCCCACATGGCGTGGTTATGGCTGGAGCGGGCAAAGCGGATGGTGCCGCGCCGCACTATAGGAAAGCGTGAGAAGATGGCCAAGCCGAACTCGGCGCCAATGCGGTTGGTGAGGGTCTTGGACACAAACGGATGGCGCCCCGACTGTGGCCCGATGTAGGCGCTTGCCTTGAACACCGACCCGTTTTCCTGCGAGCCGCGAGGCTCGTGGTAGTACTCCTGCAGGCAGAGCACATCGGCCGGGCTTTGGCTTAGCCAACGGATAAAGCCCTTGGATGAGGCAAAGTTCGGGTCACGTAGCTGGCCATACACGTTGAAGATGCGCACGTTGGCCGACAGCAGCAGCAGCTCATCCGGGGCCTGCGGCGTGAAAAAGGTGGACGCCGGAATATTTCCTTTTGCGGACTTCACCTGCAGCTGGGCCGAGGGTGGGGTGTGCAGCGGGTGCAGCGCCAGGCCACGCTGCACGTGGGGCCAGCACAGGCCCAGCGCCAGCCCCGGCAGCAGCGCCACCCGCCAGTTGCGCCGCAGCCAGTACAGCACAAGCAACCCCGTGAGCAGCAGCGCCAACGGCGTGGTAATGGCACCAAAGATGGTGGGCCAGAACACCGTACCCGGCACTTGCTGGCAGGCAATGGCCAGCAGCAGCCACAGCAGCACCAGCAGGGTTATCTTAAAGGCAAACGAACGACGCACAGCACAAGCAGCAAGGGCAACAAAGGTAGGGGCCGTACCTCTTGCCGGAAGGTAAGTAAGGAGTTCCACCGTTTGTCGCACGAATTTTGTGCGGCGCGGGTTGCCTCGCCATCGCACAGGCAACGCCTTGTGCCAGCTGATGGTCTACTACGCAACTTTACGGTTTTCTTCTGCGCTTCTGCCGCCCTGCGGCTTGCTTATGTTCCTACTTTTTCCTTTTAGCTGCCCGCCGCTGCGCAGGCTTATTCTCGGCGCACTAACCCTGGCCGCGCTGCCGCTGCCCGGGATAGCCGCTTCTACTCCGGGCGCCAGCCTGGAATTTATTCCAAACAAAGGGCAGTGGGATAGTCACGTGCGCTACGCGGCCCCGCTTTCTGCCGGCCGCCTTTTTCTACAGTCTACGGCGTTTACCTACTCCCTGGTAGATGGCAAAGACCTGCAGCATCATGGCACTCCCGAAGCGGCCGCCTCACCGGCCGAGGGCGAAAAGATGGTGGCAGGCCACGCCTATACCGTTCACTTTGAGCAGGCCAACCCGCGGCCGCGCATCACGGCCGAGACCCCTACCGCCGAAGTGCGCAACTACTTTATCGGCAGCGATGCCCGGCGCTGGGCCAGCAACGTGCCCAGCTTCCGGCGGGTGAAGTACGCGGAGCTATGGACTGGCATCGGCCTGCAGGTGTACGAAAACCAGGACCGCCAGCTGGAGTACGACTTCCTGCTGGCCGCGCAGACCAATCCCGCCCGCATTGCCCTGCGCTACGAAGGCGCCGACAACGTGCGCCTTGATGCCCGCGGCAACCTCGTAGTGAAAACCACGGTGGGCACGGTGCAGGAGCTGGCACCCAAGGCCTGGCAGACCACCGCGGGCGGGCAGCGCCAGCCCGTAGCCTGCCGCTACGCGCTGCAAGGCAGCACCGTCTCGTTTGTGCTCGGGGCGTATGATAAAACCCGGCCGCTGACCATCGACCCCACGGTGGTGTTCTCGTCGTTTACAGCATCGACGGCCGACAACTGGGGCTTTACGGCTACCTACGACCAGCAGGGCAACATGTATTCCGGCGGCATTGCCTTTTCCCTGGGCTTCCCTACCACCAATGGCGCCTTCAGCACCCGCTGGGCCGGCTTGAGCGACATCGCCATTATCAAGTACAACCCCGCCGTAACTGGCGCTGCCTCGCGGGTATGGGCTACTTACCTGGGCGGCATTCTCAACGATTACCCGCACAGCATGGTGACCAATGCCCAGGGCGAGCTAGTGATGCTGGGCAGCACCAGCTCGCGCGACTACCCCACCACCAGCGGCGCCATCAGCCGCAGCCACGCGGGCGGCAGCACCATCAGCCCTTTTGGCTCCAGCGATGCCACGTTTCAAATGGCGGGCGGCTCCGACCTGGTGGTAACCCGGCTGAATGCCACGGGCAGCCTGCTGGTGGCCAGCACTTACCTGGGCGGCAGCGGCAACGACGGCGTGCTGGCCACCAACTCGCCCCTGACGGCCAACTACGGCGACTCCTTCCGCAGCGACATCCTGCTGGACGGCGCCGGCAACGTATTTATTGCCTCCAACACCAACTCGCCCAGCTTCCACGGCTTCAGCGGCTACCGGGGCGGAGGCAGCGACGGCCTGCTGTGCAAGCTCTCGCCTAACCTGACCACGGTGCTGTGGGCCCGCTACGTGGGCGGCAGCGGAGCCGATGCCCTGTACTCGGTGCAGCTCGCCCCCCAGGGCCGGGTGTATGCCAGTGGCGGCACCACCAGCACCGGACTGGCCACCCCCGGCTCCTACCTGAACTCCTATCAGGGAGGGGACAGCGATGGGGTTGTGGTGAGCTACTCCGCCACGGGCGTGCAGGAAGCCGCTACCTACGTGGGCACTGCCAGCTACGACCAGGCCCAGTTTCTGCAGCTTGATGCCCTGGGCAACGCCTACCTGCTGGGCCAGACCACGGGTTCGTTTCCGCGCACGCCCGGGCTGTACGGCAATGCCAACGGCAACTTGTTTATCCAGAAGCTGAGTGCCGACCTGACGGCCAGCGCCTACAGCACGGCCTTTGGCGGCCCTACCCTGGTGCCCACGGCCTTTCTGGTCGACGACTGCGAGCGGGTGTACATCAGCGGCTGGGGCGGCCACACCAACGGCGGCTACCTGGGCGGCTCTACTTCCGGCCTGCCCACCACCGCCAACGCCGTGCGCGCCACTACCGACGGCTCCGACTTTTACCTGGCCCAGTTCACCCCCGGCATGACCCGGCTGGAGTATGGCAGCTTCTTTGGCATTGCCGGCGTTGGGCCTAATGGTGAAGGTGCCGAGCACGTAGACGGCGGCACCTCCCGCTTCGACAAGCGCGGCGTGGTGTACCAGGCCGTGTGCGGCGGCTGCCGCAGCCAGTACGCCTTCCCCGTGCCGCCCGGCGCCAACACTTACTCCCCCACCAAGGGCAACTCCGGCACCAACTGCAACAACGCGGCCTTCAAAATTGACTTTCAGCCCGTGGTGGCCAACCCCGGCCCGCGGCGCACCCTGTGCCTGGAGAACGGGCCGGTGGCCCTGGGCGGCAGCCCGGCGGGCGGCACCTGGACCGGCCCCGGCGTGCGCCTGACGGCTGCCGGCGGCTACGAGTTCGTTCCCCTGGCCGTAGGCGCCGGCCAGCACATGCTCACCTACACCGTGGCCACTACGGGCGTGTGCCAGGCCACGCTGCGGGTGCGCTACCTGGTAGCCCCGGCCGTGGTGCCAACCATGGCTACGGTACCGCCGCAGTGCGTATCGGGCGAGGCCATAACCGTGGCCGCCACGCCGTCCGGTGGCAGCTTCAGTGGCCGGGGCATGAGCGGCAACCGCTTTAGTCCGCAGGCTGCCGGCCCGGGCACCCACACCATTACCTACACCGTGAGCGACTCCCTGGGCTGCGGCACCACCAGCCAGCAGGTGATAGTATCGGCGCAGCCGCCCATTGCGGCCGGGCCCGATACCACCCTCTGCGCCGACCGCATGCGCCCCTTCCAGCTGCGCGGCCAGTCCCCGGCCGGTGGCACCTGGAGCGGCACCGGAGTTACCGCGGGCGGCTTGTTTACGCCGCCCAACACCAACAACCGGGGCGGCGTGTTCCGGCTCACCTACACCGTGGACCAGCCCCCCTGCCGCGTCACGGCCGTGCGCACCGTGGTGCTGGCCCCGGCCTCGTCCGTCGATGCCGGCCTGAACTTGCCCGTATGCGCCACCGCTCCCCAATACGCCGGCCTGGCGCCGTTCGACTGTACCCTCAACCCGGTGCTGATTGCGCCCAACGCCATTTACGAGTGGGACTTCGGCGATGGCAGCGCCATTAGCAACGAAGCCAGTCCGCGCCACCTTTTTGAGAAGCCAGGCACCTACCGGGTGCGTCTCACTGCCCGCTACGCCAACTGCGACGTGCTGACGCAGTTTGCGCCGCTGGAGGTGGGCAAGGTATTCGTGCCCAACATCATTACCCCCAATGGCGACCAGGCCAACGACACTTTCCGCCCGCTGTTCAGCTGCGAGCCGGCTTCGCTGAAGGTGTTTTCGCGCTGGGGCCAGCAGGTGTATGCCACCGACAGCTACGCCAACAACTGGCGGGCCGAAGGCCTGGCGGCCGGCCTCTATTACTACCTGCTGAAGGATATCGACGGGCGCACCGTAAAAGGCTGGGTGGAAGTAGTAAAGTAGCGTAGCCGGAAGCCCGTGCCGCGGCGCCTGCCCTTTCCAGCCAGGGTCACGAACCACCTGTAGAAAACGTCCCGCAGTCGGCCACGACCCGGGACGTTTTTTTGTTTCCCGCCTCAGCCCTCGCCGCTGGATAAGCGGCCGCTTAGCCGCTTTCTGCTACCTTCCTGCAGTAGCGGGGCAACTCGTGACCAGCCCGGTCCGATTACCCGACAGGCGCTGTCTTCTACCATCGGAGGCAGGCAGTAGTGACCTTTTCCCGTCTTATTCCTACCCATGCAAACACGCTACCTTCCCCTTTCTTTCCTGCTGCTCTGCGGCCTGCTGCTGGCCTTTTCTGGCCGCGCCCACAGCAGCTCGTCGGCTGGCCGCACCGTGGAATTTATCGAAAACAAAGGGCAGTGGGATGCCCGCTCCCGCTACGAAGCCGACCTGCGCGGCGGGCGCCTTTTTCTGGAAGCCACGGGCATGCGCCTGGTGCTGGGGCAGAATATCAGCCCGCCGGGGCACGGGCCGAAGGCTTCGGCAAACGCCCCGGCGCCCGACACGCCGCTGCGGGCCCACGCCCTGGTACTAGAGTTTGTGGGGGCCGCCGCAGTCCCCCTCCGCGCCGGGGAGCGCACCGAGGAGCACCGCAACTACTTCCGGGGTGCCGACCCGGCCCGCTGGGCCCACGACGTGCGCAGCTACCGGCAAGTACAGTACCCGGCACTCTGGCCGGGCATCGGCGCCCGCGTGTATGAAAACGACAGCCAGCAGCTGGAATACGACTTCGAGCTGGCCCCCAACGCCGACCCTTCGGCCATTGCCATTCGCCACCTCGGCGCCGAGGCTCTGCGGCTGGACGCGGAAGGCAGCCTGCAGCTGACCACCAGCGTGGGCACCCTCACCGAAAAAGCGCCCCAGGCCTGGCAGACCGATGCCCAGGGCCGGCGCCAGCCGGTGGCCTGCCGCTACGTACTCCGGAAAAACGTGGTCAGCTTCGCCCTGGGCCGCTACGACCGCCGCCGGCCCCTGACCATCGACCCGGTAGTGGTGTTTTCCACCTACTCGGGCTCCTCGGCCACCAACTGGGGCTTTACGGCTACCTACGACCAGCAGGGCAACCTCTACTCCGGCGGCATAGCCTTTGGCTTTGGCTTCCCCGTAACGCCGGGGGCTTTTCAAACCACCTTCGGCGGCGAGGCCGACATGGCCCTCATCAAGTACAACGTGAGCCAGAACGGCCCCGGCGCCCGGGTGTGGGCCACCCTGATTGGCGGCAACGACTGGGACTTCCCGCACAGCCTGGTGGTGAACAACCAGGGCGAGCTGCTGGTGCTGGGCAGCTCGGCCTCCCGCAACTACCCCGTAACGGCCACGGCCGCCCAGCGCCTGTTTGGCGGCGGCAGCTACGCCGACCCCTTCGGCATCGGCGGCACCTTTGGCGGCGCCTATGAAGTACCCAACGGCACCGACATCGTGGTGAGCCGCCTCAGCGCCACCGGCAGCGCGCTGCTGGGCTCCACCTTCCTGGGCGGCAGCAGCAGCGACGGCCTGGTACCGCTCAGCCCCTTCTCGACCCTGCCCCAGCTGCCGCACAACTACGGCGACCCGTTCCGGGGCGACATCGTGGTGGATGCCCAGGACAACGTGTACATCGCCTCCAGCACCACCTCCGCCAACTTCCCCGGGCGCAACAGCTTCGGCAACCTCTACAATGGCGGCTCCTCCGATGGCCTGGTGTGCAAGCTTACGCCCGACCTGAGCGCGGTGCTGTGGGCCGGCCTGCTGGGCGGCAGCGGCGCCGATGCGGCCTACTCCATTCAGCTGGAGCCAGGCACCGGCGATGTGTACGTAGCCGGCGGCACGCTCAGCGCCGATTTTCCGGTGACGGGGGGCGCCTATCAGGCCACCCGGTCTGGTGACGTCGACGGCTTTGTGGTGCGCATTCTGCAAAGCGGCAGCCGCATTACCCGGAGCACCTACCTGGGCACGTCGGCCTACGACCAGGCCTACTTCCTGCAGCTGGGCACCGACGGCGGGGTGTACGTGCTGGGCCAGACCATGGGCAACTACCCCGTCACCCCCGGCCTGTACAATACCCCCAACGGCACCCAGTTTATTCATAAGCTCGATGCCAACCTCAGCGCTACCCAGCTGGCCATGGTATTTGGCAGCGGTGTCCGCACGGTGAATATCACGCCCACGGCCTTCCTCGTCGACCGCTGCGACCGGGTGTATGTGTGCGGCTGGGGCGGCGACGATAACCTGGCCGGCTCTTTCAACACCAAGCCCTACCTGAGCCAGAACGGCACCACCTTCGGGCTGCCCACTACGCCGGGTGCCGTGCAAACGAACACCGATGGAGACGACTTCTACCTGGCCCAGTTTACCGCCGGCCTCACCGGCCTGGGCTACGGCACCTTCTATGGCAACACCGCCCCGAACAGCGAAGGCGACCACGTGGACGGCGGCACCTCCCGCTTCGACCCGCGCGGCATCGTGTACCAGTCGGTGTGCTCCTGCTTTTCCGGCACAGGCTTCCCCATGCCGGCGGGTGCCAACTCGTTTTCGACTACCAACGGCGACCCGTTCGGCTGCAACAACGCGGCCTTCGTCTTCAACTTTCAGCCCGGCATCGCCGCGGCCGGCGCCGACCAGACGGTGTGTGCGACAGCAGCACCCTTCCCCCTGGTCGGCAGCCCCGGCGGCGGCATCTGGTCGGGGCCCGCTGTGAGCGGCAGCGTAGCCACGGGCTTCACTTTTACCCCCAGCCCGGCCCTCACCGGGGTACAAACGCTGACCTACACCGTGGTCAGCACCGGCCTGTGCACCACCACGGCCAACCGCCGGGTCACGGTCACGCCCGGGCTTACGGCTTCTTTCACAGCCCTGCCGCCGCTACTCTGCAGTGACGCGACCACCCCACCCCCGCCGGTGCAGCTGCAGGCTTCGCCGGCCGGGGGCAGCTTCAGTGGCCCGGGCGTGAGCGGCAGCGTTTTTACTCCGGCTGCGGCCGGTAACGGCACCCACACCCTCAGCTATACCTACAGTAATGGCGGCTGCAGCATAACGGTGCCCCAAGCCGTGCAGGTGCTGCTGGTGACGTCCCGCCCCAACCAGACAGTATGCGCCAATGCCGCCCCTATTCCCTTGACGGGCTCGCCCGCCGGCGGCAGCTGGGCCGGGCCGGGCGTCAGCGGCAGCGTGGCTACGGGCTTTGTGTTTACGCCGGCCCAGGCCCCGGCGGGCCCAAGTCAGCTGACTTACAGTGTAACGGCTACCGGCACCGGCGGCACTACCTGCACGGCCAGCAGCAGCGCCACGATAAACGTGCAAGCCGTGCCCAGCCTCAGCCTGACGCCTCTGCCTCCGCTGTGCGTAGCCGCCGGGCCTCAGCCCCTGGTGGGCAGCCCGGCCGGCGGCATCTGGACTGGCCCCGGCGTGAGCGGCAACCCAACGGCCGGCTTTTTCTTTTCGCCCGCCATTGGCCCCGGCAGCTACCAGCTTACCTACACGCTGGGGGCTGCGGTTTGTCCGGCCACGGGCGTCTTGCCTGTAACCGTGGCGCCTACCCAGAGCGTGTCGGTGCCCGCCGACACTACCTTGTGCCCCGGCAGCACCCAGCCCTTTCGCCTGCGGGCCAGCCCCGCGGGCGGCAGCTGGGCCGGGCCGGGCGTCAGCGGCAGCGTGGCCGCGGGCTTTGTGTTTACGCTGCCGGCCAACTTCGCCGGCACCGCCAGCCTGGTGTATAGCGTAGCCGGCACCTGCCCTGGCACCGCTACCCGTCGGGTAGCCGTAGCGGCCGTGCCCCAGCTGCAGCCGACCTGGATGCCGGTAGCCTGCGCCGAGGACCGCCAGGCCCCGCTGACGGTGCGCTTTTCGACCCCCACCGCAGCCGGCGAGCTAAGCTGGGACTTTGGCGATGGCAGCGCGCCCGCCCAGGGCTTCGAGGTAAGCCACACCTACGCCGCAGCGGGGCGCTATACCCCACAAGCTACCCTGCGCTACCTCAATGGGCAGTGCCAGACCCAGGCCCGGCTGACGCCGGTAGAAGTGGTCGACCAGCGTATTCCCAACGTATTCACCCCCGGCACCGACGACCAGCTGAATAGCAGCTTCCGCCTGCCGCCGGGCTGTGCGCCCCGCATTCAGCTGTTCTCCCGCTGGGGACAGCGCGTATTCGAAGCCCCGGCTTATCAGAACGACTGGCGGGCCGAAGGGCAGCCCGCCGGCCTCTACTACTACCTGCTGGAGTACCCCGACGGCCGCCGCATTCGCGGCTGGGTAGAGGTAATCAAGTAGCCGCCTGGAAGCAGGAGCTAAGACCACGGGAGCCGAAGCTGCGCGCCAGGAGCTGGTTCTACACTCTTCCTTTGGTTTCCGGCCTACTCATCTGGCGCAACGCTTCCAGTACCCAGCGCACATCTGCCCAGCCGGGCAGCAGGTCGGCCCAGGTGGCGCCGGTAGCACGGCGGTAGTGCCAGAACAGGTAGCCGACGCTGGCCGCATAGGCCGCCGACATGCCCAGGGCGGCGCCCAGAATGCCCAGGCGCGGCACCAGCAGCAGGCAGGCCGGCACCGTCACCAGCAGGCCCAGCAGGGATGCGCGGTTGTTGACGCCGTAGCGGGCCACGCCGCCGAAATAGGTGCTGGCCTGCATGCCGGCCCCGTTTATCAGAATGCCCGGGGCCAGGCACCAGATAACGGCCTGAGCACCGCCGAACTCCGGCCCAAACACGGCCGCCAGCCAGGAGGCCGGCACGGCCGCCAGCACCAGCACGGCAGCCGCCGTAGCCAGCAGCGTGAGGCGGCTGCCGCGCAGGGCAGCATAGGTCTGCTCCTGCTTGTCGCGGGCATTTACCAGGGCCACGTACTGAATCAGGGCCGTGCTGCGCGGAATCAGCCAGATGGCCTCGGCCAGGGCCACCCCCACGGAAAGTATGCCCAGGGCCCGGGCGTCGGCAAAATAGGCGACGGCGTAGTAGCCCAAGCGGTAGTTGGCAAAGGAGAGGATATTGGAGAAGTGGGCGCCGCGGCTGTGGCGGGCCAGCTCACGGGCTACCGCCCGGCGCCGGCGCCGGCGGCTGGCCCAGGCATCGGGCAGCCGCCGCAGCAGCGCCAGGCTGATAAGCAGCGGCAAGCCAAAAGCCAGGTAGTTGGCGTAGTAAAACACGGGGACCTCCCGCCACTCGGCCGGGCCGAAGGCCAGGGCCAGGGCCCCGGCCAGCAGCAGGGTCTGTAAGGTCATCAGCCCATTGAAGGCCCGCTCCCGCTGCCGGCCCAGGAGCAGAAAGGTGTTGACAGAAAACCAGGCCTGCACCAGCGTGACGGCCGCCAGGTGGCCCACATACGCCGCCCCGACGGGCCGCAGCAGGCCCACCAGCAGGGCGCCTATGCCGCTCACCACCACCGCCCAGGAATAGGCCGGCCGCAGCAGCAGCCACAGGTTGCGGCCCGGCACCAGGTAAATCAGCGAGGAGCCGCCCACCAGGCCAATGAACAGCACCAGCGCCGCTACGTCGGTCACAAACAGGCTGACCTGCCCCCGGCCCGCCGCGCCCAGGTAGCGCGCCGTCAGCCACACCACCACGAAGCTGAGCCCGGCCGTGAGTACCCGTGCTGCAAAATGGTGGAGAATGCGCTTTATCATGGAGCCGCAAAGAACGGCAAACTCCCCTCCTTACCAAGGAGGGGACGTTGTCGCGCCAGCGACAACTGGGGTGGTTGAGGTCGTTGAACGACACCTGAACGACCTCCCCACTACGAAGCTCACAACATCAACTCCCCCAAATTCAGCTTTAGCCAAAACATCTCCGCCCCAGAAAAGAAAGCGCGTTTACCAGATGCTATTCTCCCAGCACGGTTTGGTACAGCTGCCCAAACGCCTGCCCCACGGCCTGGGGGGCGCAGCGGGCGGCAACATCGGCCCGCAGCCGGCCGGGCTCGAAGGAGGCCGTGCCGCTTAGCACCGCGTTCAGGGCGGCTTCCAGCGCTGGCTCGTCGTCGGGCGTCACCAGCAGGCCAAAGCTGCCCTCGGGCTGAAACAGCTCGGGCACGCCGCCGGTGCGGGTAGCCACCACCGGGCAGCCGCAGGCCCGCGCTTCCAGCAGCACGCAGCCAAAGGTTTCGGCCCGGCTAAACGAAACAAGGGCCGTGGCGCGGGCCATCTCGGCGGCCACCTCCGCGTGGGCCAGCTTGCCCAGAAACACCGCCGTGCCGTCGGCCAGCAGGCCCAGCTCGGCGGTGTAGGCCTGGAGCGGCTGCTCATCGGGCCCGTAGCCGGCAATGCGCAGCTGCAGGCCCGGCCAGAGGCCCCGCAGCCGGGCTACCACCCGCATCACCCCTGACAGGTTCTTTACCCCGTCGTGAAACGCTGACACGTGCAGCAGGGCCGGCGTGGCCCGCACCTCGGGCCCCACCGCCTCCGGCCGAAACAGGTCGGTATCGACCACGTTGGCAATAACGACGGAGCGGGGGTTCACAAAGCCCAGCCGGGCCATGGCCTGCCGCAGCCCGTCGGATACCGTGTGCAGCGCATCGGCCCGGCGCACCACGGCCCGCGTGAGCACGCGCCGCAGCCAGCCGATGCCGGCCGAGCGCAGCGGCAGGTACAGCGTCCAGTGCTCGGTGATGACAAAGGGAATGCCGTGCAGGGCTTTCAGCGCCCAGGCAAACAGGCCGGTGCGCAGCAGCACGTGCACGTGCACCAGGTCGGGCCGCTGCCCCCAGTGCCGCCGCAGGCGCCGGTAGCCGCGCAGCAGGCACCAGAAATACAGCAGCAGCTTCAGGGGCTTATCGAGCAGGGACATGCCGGTGGGTGCCGCCCGGTAGTAGTAACGCAGCGTAGGTACCGGCCCGCGCAGGTCTTCTTCCGCATCGGTCAGCCCCGGCAAGGGGCCCCGCGCCACGGCGGCAAACAGCACCGCCACCTCGGCCCCGCCAAACTGCTCAATGGCCGCCACGTGCCGCCCCACGAAGTCGCCGTCCTGGTCGTCGTAGCGCTGCGGGTACCACTTGGGCAGCATTAGTACGCGGGGCCGTTTCAAGGGAGAAATAAGGGCTAAGTAATGAGGAATTGGCTGCAAAGAACGGTGCTGGCGAGCAGCCCCTGCCTGGCTCTTGCGTAGTTAAAAGGGAAGAGTTAGAAAGTAAACCACCTTTTTAACTCATCTCTTTCAACTGGGGCCTCAAAGCAAAAGCCTGCCCCGTTTCCGGAGCAGGCTTCCCTTAAGAGCAGAAAGTGGGTGAACTGCTACTTGCTAACTACGAAGCGCACCGACTGACTGGTTTCGCTGGTGGTAATGGTTGCGACGTACACGCCGCCGGGCAGGCCGGCGGGCAGGGCCAGCACCTGCGGGCCCGCACCGAAGGTTTTGCCGGCTACCACCGTGGCAACTTCGCGGCCGGTGAGGTCTAATACGCGTACCGTGGCCGCGCTGCCGCGCTTCAGCTCAAACGACAGGTTGGCAGCTTCCGTGCTGGGGTTGGGGTACACAGCCAGGCCTTGCAGCTGGTCGGAGCCGCTGCGGGCCGAGAGCGTGGAGCCGGGCCGGTTGTAGCAGGTCAGCTGGGGGTTGAAGTTGGTCCAGCCGGCGGCCCAGTTGGTGGTGCCGGCCGGGCCGAAGGCGCCGCGATACGCTACCGGCGTGAAGAAGCTGTTGGCCACCTTGGCATCGGCGAAGCTGGCGCCGGTGTTCAGGGGCGAGGCCGTGGGCAGCAGAAAGTTGGGCGAGGCGCCGGCGGGCGTGGTGGGGCCGAAGTTGTCGGCATTTAGGGCCAGGCTGCTGGCGTCGGCGTAGGTGGCATTGCCGCGGCTGGCGTTTTCGAAGTAGGCCTGCACGTTGTAGGTACCGCCCGAGTGCTGGGAGTAGTTGACCGTCATGCCGGCCAGCACGTTGTTCTTCAGCACCAGGGCGCCGCTGGTGGCGTTGGCCTGCGTGGCCGAGCCGTCCAGGGTCAGGCCCTGGGGCCAGCCGGTAAATACCGAGTTGAGCACCGAAATGGCCGTGTTGCGGCGCAGGTGCATGGCTCGGGTGAAGTTGGTGGCGGTGCGGTTGGCCAGGAAAGCGCTGATGTTGGAGAATACGGCCGAGGTCTGGGGCGTAGCTGTGGAGCCGCCCGCGTTGTTGTCCGACTCAATGGCCGTGGAGCCCGACACGTCGGCTTCGGCGGGGTCGCGCACGGTCACGGCAAACTGCACGTTGCCGGAGTAGCCGTTGTCGGAGTCGAAGTCGTCGTCGGTAGCCGCTACGGCCACCAGATACCTGGCATTCACCGTGCCGCCAAACCACTCGAAGGAGTCGTCGCCCGAGCCGTACACCTGCACGTACTCGATGGTGGTGCCGCTGCCCACGCCGCCCAGGGTCAGGCCGTTGATTTCGGAGTTGGGCTGAAAGGCCACGCCGGGAAACTCGATGCGCACGTAGCGCAGGATGCCGGAGTCGTCGGCCGGCTGGTTGCCGCCGAAGGTCGAGCCTACGCCACCCTCAATTACGGGGCTGCCAACCAGGTTCACCGGAGCGCGGCCGCAGATGATGACGCCACCCCAGTCGCCGCGATTGCGCTGGCCTACGGGCTCGTTCGAGGTGAACACGATGGGCCGCGCCGCCGTGCCGTTGGCAATGATGCGGGCGCCCTGCTCAATGATGAGCGTGCCCTTGCTCACTTTATCGCCCTTGATGATGGTGCCCGGCTCAATGGTGAGCGTGGCGCCGTTGCGCACGTATACAAAGCCATTAAGCAGGTAGATGTTGTTGCTGGTCCAGGTGGTGTTGGCCGTAATCTGACCCGATACGCCGATGGGCGCCGGCGCCTGCGGGTTGCATTGCGCCTGCACTTGTGCGGGCATAGCGGCGATAGCGGCAACGGCCAGAAAGGCGGAGAGTACAAGCTTTTTCATGAAGGCGAATTGATTGGTGAGATGCCGCTGCAAAGGTCCGGACAGCACAACGCCCGCCGGATGGGGCGGGCGTTATGTTTTGGCGGTGTTGAGGTTACGTTATTGTTAGCAGTGCTTTCAATGATGACTTAAAAATTCCAGGTCAGCCCCAGCGTGGAGTAGCTGCCGCGCTTGTAGGTGGCGAAGGAGCCCCGCTCGTTGTCGTCAATCCTGCTGTTGCGGTTGAAGTCGTAGAGCAGGCGCGTCGACTGGTTGAGGATGTCCTGAATGCCGGCCCGGATTTGCAGGTGCTGGCCTACCGTCTTCGTAATGGCCAGGTCGAACACGTGCCGCGGCATCTCAATCACGGAGTAGTTGAACTGCTGGTCGCCGATAAAGCGGAAGCGTTGGCCCACCACGTTGTACTGGGCCGACACCTGGAGTTTGTGCTCGTCGTCCTGGTAAAAGAGGCCGGCATTCACTACGTAGGGCGACTGCCCCTGCAGCGGGCGGTTGTCGAGGGCCAGGCCCCGGTTCTGCTCGGTGTCGGCCAGCTTCACCCGGCTGTGGATGTAGGAGGCGTTCAGCACCATGGAAAAGCGCTGCAGGAAGCGGCTGCCGCTGAGCTCGGCCAGCGACTTGCGCATCTCCACCTCGGCCCCGATGTCGTAGGCGTTGTCGGCGTTCTGGTAGGTGAGGTAGAGCTGCTCGGTGGGCACCGACAGCGTGGTTTGCTCGATGGCGTCGCGGAAGTACTTGTAGAACACCCCCACCGAAATCAGCTCCGAGCGGCTGGGGTAGAACTCGTAGCGCAGGTCGGCGTTGTAAATCGTGGCCGTGCGCAGCGAGTCGTTGCCGCTGATGATGGCGTTGCTGCCGAAGTCGAAGTAGGAGTAGCCCGCTACTTCCCGGAACTCGGGCCGGTTCACGGTCACGCTGCTGCCCAGGCGCAGCAAGGACCGGTCGTTGAAGTTGAAGGTGGCATTGAGCGAGGGCATGGGAATAAAGCGCTTCTCCTCATAGGCCGCGCGCTGCTCGTCGCCGCTCTTCAGGTACTTGCGGTTGTACTCCAGGCGCAGCCCGCCCGAGAGGCTGAACTTGTCGGAGATGGGGGCCACCACGCCCACGTAGCCCGCGGCCAGGGTGTTCTGGGCGTTGTAGCGGTCCAGGGGAGAAGTACCCTCGTCGAGCACGTAGCCGGTCTGGGCGTCGATGTTGGCCGGCGCGAAAATCTCTTCAATCGGTGCGTAGATGTCGCGGTTGAAGCGCGGCCCGCGGATGTAGGAGAAGTAGCGGTTGGAGAAGTTGCGCTCCTTCTGCTCGGCGTAGAAGCCCACCCGGATTTTGTACTGGCTGGCCCGGGTAGTGTCGCGCCCGGCCAGGCTGCGCTCCAGCTGCCCGCTGGCCATGTAAGTGTTTTCCTTGAGCTCGGAGAAGAAGCGGCTGGCGTCGTAGGGGTTGCCGCTGGGCGGAATCACCACGGCGTACCGGTCTTCGGGCAGGCCCTCCTCGGGCATGCGGCGCTGGTAGCGGTAGCGGCTGTAGTCGGGCTCGTCGCGGAACACGTAGTTGTAGCCCGTGGTCCAGGTGATGCTGGTGCGGTTGTGGGCCCCGGCCTGGTGGCTGCCTTGCAGCTGGCCCGCGTACACGGTACGGCTCTGGTAGTGCAGGGCGTTGTCGTCGCGCTCGAAGCCCTGGTCCAGGGTCTGGCCTACGCGGTGCACCACTTCATCGGTGGCGTACTGGTTCAGGAAGTTGCGAAACTCGAAGCGGGTGCGGTCGCTCACGCGCACCTGCCAGTTGTGGATAAGGCCCAGGCGCACGGCCGAGGTGGCCTGCACGTCGTTGTACTCGTACTGCTTGCGCGGGCCGTTGGTGGCTTCGTCCAGCTCCAGGGTAAAGCGCTGGCGCAGGTTTTCGTACTGCTCGCGGCTGTTGGAGTACGAGAGCGAGGTAACGTTGCTCAGGTACACGCTGCCCAGCTCGTACTTGCGGTTCAGGCCCAGCGACACACGCAGGTCGGGCATTGCCGTGATGGTACGCGGCAGCCAGGTGTTGCGCAGGGCAATGGGCGCCCGACTCACCTTGTCGGGCAGGCTGCTGCTCAGCTGACGCTCGCCACCGTCGAAGCCCAGCCAGTCGGTGCGGCCGCGGTTGGTCGTGAGGAAGTCCTGGCCGGTGGTGCCGCTGCGGCTCCAGCCCGACACCGTCAGGCTGCTGCTGTTTTCCAGCACGCTGTTCTTGGTAAACACCTTCACCACGCCGCCACCCATCTCGCCGGGAAGCTCGGGGGCGCCCGACTTAAAAATCAGTACCCGGTCAATCACCGAGCTGGGCAGGATGTCGAACGAGAACGAGCGGGTGTCAACCTCGGCCGAGGGCGTGAGGGCGTCGTTCAGCATCACGGTGTTGTAGCGCTCGGCCAGGCCGCGAATCACGATGAAGTTGTTGCTCTGCACCGTTACGCCCGGAATGCGCTTCACCACCTCGGCGGCGTCGCGGTCCAGGCTTTTCACAATCTGGTCGTTGCTCATGCCGCTCACCACCACCTCGCTCTTTTTCAGGTCCTGAATCAGGGCTATTTCGGTGCCGGTCTGTTTCACGCCGGTCACCGTCACCTCGGTCAGCTCGGTGGCGTTTTCCTCCATCTCGGCATTCAGAACGGTGTTCTGCTTGCTGCGCACCACGATGCCGGGGAAGCTGAGCGGCTTATAGCCCACGTAGGTCATGGTGATGCTGTAGGTACCGGGGGCCAGGGGCAGCGTATAGCTGCCATCCACGTTTACGGGGGCTGCCTGGGTGGTGCCGGTTACCAGCACGGTGGCCCCGATTACGCCCTCGCGGGTCTTTTTATCGGTTACTTTTCCAACTACCATCCCTTGCTGGCCGAAAGCCAAGCCATTCATCCACAACAAAAAGAAACCCAGTAAAGCAAAGCGCATAAAGCAGCAGGTTGGTTTGACAATGCAAAGCTACCGGGGCCCTATTACGGCAACATAGCCAGCGCATTATGCTATTGTTACCCGCCCAGCGCTGGTTTTTTCGCAGGCATTTGCGCCCTACTTTTGCGGCCTTTTTTGCCCTTCCCCGCCCCGGTTGTCTCAGCAGGCCGGGCCAGGACGCTGGAGTTTGCTAAGCGCCTGGCGCTTGTCCGCCGGATGGCATCACCGGCCGCGTGGTCGTTTCTTTACCATCCGCAAGCGGCCGCAGCAGTCCGCACCCAAACCCGATACCCATGCTTATCTCCATGACCGGCTACGGCCAGGCCCACCGTGAAACCGATGCTTACACCGCCAGTGTCGAGCTGAAGTCCATCAACTCCAAGACGTTCGACCTCAGCCTGCGCCTGCCGCGCTTCCTGCAAAGCCAGGAAACCGAAATCCGCAACACCCTGGCCAAGGCCTTGCTGCGCGGCAAAGTCAACCTCAACCTGGAGTTCAGCCGCCCGGCGGCAGCACGGGCCGTCGCTACTATCAACAGAGAAGCCCTGCTGGCAGCCTACCACGAGCTGCGGGCCGTGGCCGAGTCGCTGCACCTGCCCGTATCCGAAGAAACCCTGTTGGCTGCCCTGCGCCTGCCCGGCGTAATTCCAACGGCCGCCGAAGCCCAGGCCGCTACGCCCGACGCCGCCGAAGAAGTTAGCTGGGCCGAGCTGCAGCCCCTGCTGCAGGAAGCCATTTCTGCCATTCAGCAGTTTCGCCACGACGAAGGCCGGGCCCTCACGCTGGAGATTCTGGGCTACATCGCCACCATTCGCCAGCAGCTCGCGGCAATAGAGCAGCACGACCCCGCCCGGGTCGAGCACGTGCGTCAGCGCCTGCACAGCCACCTGGCCGAGCTTACCAGCCATGAGCAGTTCAATGCCACCCGGTTCGAGCAGGAAGTACTTTATTATATAGAGAAGCTCGACATCGCCGAAGAAAAGGTGCGCCTGGCTGCTCACCTCAACTACTTCGAGCAGGCCATTCACCAGCCCGACGAAGCCGTAGGCAAGAAGCTGGGCTTCCTGGCTCAGGAAATAGGGCGCGAAATCAACACCATCGGCTCCAAGGCCAACGATGCTACCGTGCAGCACCTGGTGGTGGGCATGAAAGAGGAGCTGGAAAAAATAAAAGAGCAACTAAACAATATTCTTTAAAAAGTTTTTTTACCTAAACTTTGCGTCAGCAAACACGTGTAAATACTGACATACTTGCTAGCCGAAAGCCGCCAAAACGCCCTCTTTTTGCATTATCCCGCTAAAATTTGAAATCTCTCAGCTATCAGAAGCCTTTTGGCAAGTAATTTGAAATGCCAAAAACCTATCTAAGAAAGCTTAACGCAACACCCCGATAACTAGGCGGTTATTGAAAAGCTTCAGAATAAATTTTTCGTAGTTTAAAAAAAAACTGCAATCTTTGTCACCTAAAGTTTGGATACACGTTTATTGTATCTAACTTGGGCACCAGAAACAAAGCAAAACAATTACGTCTCACCTCATAACTACCTATACCATGAAATCAACACTACTACTCTGTATTATGGGGCTGCTCCTGATGGCTGCCCGGCCTGCTTCCGAGATTGAACTGGTCAAGAAGCGTGTGCTCAGCGAGCGGGTTGAGATTCTGATTCCCAAGGGTTTTGAGGTAATGACCGAGCAGCAGATGGACTTTGCCTACGCCAAAGCCCAGAGCCGCCCCAGCGTCATTTTCACCAACAACAACCTCATCAGCCTGGCTTTCAACTACAGCGAGAACGACGCTGACCAGGACATGATTGACATATACGCAGCTTCGTTTGCCAAAACCCACCACAAGCAGTTTAAAGATGCTAAGTGGTTTGGCGAAGGTGTGAAGAACATCAACAACCGCAAGGTGGGCTACCTCGAGTTCATGAAGCCGGAGATGGGCCATGAGGTTTACACGCTGGTATTCTTCACCGACGTAGAAGGCAAGCTCATGATTTGCACCTTCAACTGCGCCGACCGCCAGAAGCCCGAGTGGGAGCCCATTGCCAAGCAAATCATGCTCTCGCTCAAGTCTAACGGTTAATACATTACGACTCCCTTTATAAGCGTTAATTATTCAAAAGCCCCGACTCTTCTGAGTCGGGGCTTTTTTCTTGGTGGCTCCTGCTGCCTTGTTGCATAGCAGCTCTCACCGCTCGTTTTCCACCGCGAGAGTCCCGAACGAATGGTCGTCATATCGGGGCAAGCTCCCTGGACTACTAGGCCGGTCTGTTTCGCACAACAGTGGACGCCGGCCCGCGCTAAGCCGGGTACTGCCCCCAGTCAGCTCTTGTCTATTTCTTTACGCCCAGCCCACCCATAGTATTCAGGAAGTCGCGCACCAGGCCAAAAGCGCCGGAAAAGCCCGCCAAAGAAAGTGCCCCGGGCTGGTCGTGTACGTCGTGATAAGCCGGGCTGCCGCCGCGGGTATAGATAAAAAACGCGGGCACGCCCAACTCTGAAAACGGGTAATGGTCGGAATTGGCGGCCCGGCCGCGGGCGCCCAGGGCGGGCAGGTAGTGCCCGGCCTCGTTGAGGCTGCTCAGGCGGCGGAAGGCGGATTCGTGCACGCGGCCATTCACCACGGTAGCTCCCTGCTCCCCGGTGCCCAGCAGGTCGAGGTTGACAAGAAACTTAATGTTTTTCAGCGGCAGCAGCGGGTGGGCCACAAAGTAGCTGGAGCCGATGAGGCCAGCTTCCTCAGCCCCAAAGAGCAGAAAGGCAATGGAGCAGGCCGGCCGGTTCTCGGGTTTGGCGTAATGTGCGGCCAGCTCCAGCAGCAAGGCTACGCCGCTGGCGTTGTCGTTGGCTCCGGGAAAGTAGGCTTTCTTGCCCATGGTGCCGAGGTGGTCGTAGTGAGCTGAGACGACCAGGAAAGAGTCGGGCTGCGCGCTGCCGCGCACCACGGCGGCCAGGTTTTGCGAGGGGTAGCTGCGCTTAAGCCGGGCTTCTACTTCAAGGTTGGCCGTCCAGGCCGGGGAGCCGGTGCCGGGCTTAAAGGGGTGCAGCATGGCATGTGGCAAGGCGTGCAGGCGTAGCTGGCTAGTCTGTTCTGGTGCCAGCGAAGCCGTAAGCTTGGGCACGATGCTGAGCACGGCCGCTGCCGAGTCAACCCGATTTTTTACCGCTAACGGTAAGTGCGCGGGCTGCTGCACGTAGCGGTCGAGCAGCACTACCGTACAAGGCAGGCGGCTGCAGTGAAAAAACTCCCGCAGCCCATCGGGGCTAGTTAAGGCAGCGCTGTCGAGGTAGCACAGGCGACGCCCCCGGAGACGGCCGCTGCCGCTGTTTGGGGCAGCAATGAAATCCCGGCCGGGCTGCAGCGGCCAGCGTGGCCCCAGCACCGGCCCGAAGCCATGCTGAAGCTGCAGCTCCAGCTTACCAGGAAAGGTGTTCACATCCAGCGTAAAGCGCTGGGTATAATCGGGCGCCAGCGGCTCCAGCTTCAACTCCCTGAGCCGGCCGCGCAGGTAAGCCGCAGCCTTCTTGTCCCCATCGCCTACGTAGCCCCGCCCCAGCATAGCGGGGGACGCCAGCTTTTCTATGGTTTTGCGCGCCCTGGGCAGTTCCTGGGCCCTAGCCGGCGTGGCAGCTAAGGTGCTGAGCAGGGCCAGCAAAGCCAGGCTTAACAGCGGCCTTGCCGGGCGCTGCAGAACCCGGGCGCCGGTAGCGCACAGGCCCAGGCCCAACGCTGCGCCGATGCCGTCGCTCAGCAAATCCGTCCAGTCGCCGTGCCGGCCCAGCTTCATGGTATGCTGCAACACCTCAATCAGCCCGCCAAACAGAATACAAGCAACGAACACCACCGTGCCGGCCCAGGGCGCCAGCGTCGGCCAGCGGCGTTGCCGGCTTATTGCCCACCAGCCTAAAATGGCCAGAACGGCAAACACGCCCGCATGGGCGGCTGTGTCGAACGACAGCAGCTCCCATACGGGCGTGCGCGGCATCTTATGGCTGGGCGTCAGCGTCAGCACGGCAATGAGGGTGGCCCAGGCGAGGGGCAGCCCTGCGTACGGCCGGGACGATGCCGTAGCCAAGGCTTAGGCGCCTACCAGCTCGCCGTAAGCTTCGGCGCTGAGCAGGTCTTCAATTTCCGAAGGGTTGGCGATGGAGATTTTCACCATCCAGCCGTCGCCGTAGGGGTCGGAGTTCACGGTTTCGGGGGCGTCGGCCAGCTTCTCGTTTACTTCCAGCACGGTACCGGTGATGGGGCTGAACAGGTCAGAAACCGTTTTCACGGCCTCCACCGTGCCGAACACGTCGTGCTGGGCCACCTCTTTGTCGAGGGTGTCGATGTCGACATACACGATGTCGCCCAGCTCTTTCTGGGCGTGGTCGGTGATGCCCACGTAGGCAACATCGCCTTCAACGCGAATCCATTCGTGGTCTTTGGTGTAGTGCAGGCTGGCGGGAAGATTCATGGAAATAGGGTGATGTGGTAATGAGGTGATGGAGTGACGAGGCCTAGGGTTGCTCAGTTCAAAAGTAAGGCCTGGGGCTTGGTTTAGCCGAGTGATACGAACGGGCAGCAGAAAAAAAGGTGAGGCAGGAATGCTGCCTCACCTTTTACTTCATCGCCTCAGCACCTCATCAGGCTAATTGGCCAGGCTGTAGCGCAGCTGAATGCCGCCTTCGGTGGTCGAGTTGCGGAAGGCGTTGCTGATGCGCGGCGTGGTGATGGTCTGGCTGTAGTACAGCTGCAGGTTCAGGCGGGTGTTGAGCAGGTAGTCGATGGTGGGGCGCAGCTGGAACTGCTTCGAGCCATTGGTAATCTGGCTGGTGGGGCGGCCTGCATTGCCAGCGGGGTTCATGGCCGAGGGGTCTTCCACGTCCAGGATGCTGCGCTGAATGGTGATGTTGTCGCGGATGCTCAAATCGAGGCGGGCGGTGAGGTTGTTTTTTAGCACCCGCTGCTCGCCGCCCACGCGGAAGGGCAGCTTGAGGCTGTTGGTGGCGTAGCCGATGCCAATCACCATTTCATTGGTGTACAGCTCGGTTACCTGGGCGTTGGTCGTGTTCAGGGTCAGGGCGCGGTCGGTACGGTACTCGGCCCGGCCCGTCACCTTGTTGGTGGTCTGGAAGTTGATACCAATCAGCGGGGAGAGGCGCTCGATGATGCTCACCTGGCCCACCACGTAGTAGGGCACAAACTGCCCGTTGTTGTTGAGCAGGAAGGGCGCGTCGGGGTTTACGTTGAAGCCCGGCTCCCGCTCGTAGCGCGAGGTGGTGTTGTAGCTGCCCACGCTGTAGGTAGAGGAGTAGGCGTGGTTGAAGGTGAAGGAGCTGAAGTAGCGCTTCACGAGTTCCAGCTGGGCAAAGCCGTTGTAGTCGACGCGCCAGTTGGGCAGCGGCAGCATGGCGAAGGGGTTGTACTTCTTGGCCTCGTAGCCATCCGACGACTTGCCGTGGTAGGCATCGATAAAGCTTTGAATCAGTACTTCCTGCGAGTTGAAGCCGTAGGTGCCCGGGTTCTGGTTGGCGGCCGTGAGGCTGGCGCGCACAAACTCCCGGTTTTTCACAAACTGGTCGAAGGCCTTCGAGCGCTCCCCGTTGGCGCTCAAGTCGCCGAACATGGTTTGAATGGTGACGGTGGAGGTGCTGAACGAGCCCGTGCCCAGGGCCTGGGTGGGTGCCAGCTGGTAGTAGCCGGTGCGGGGGTCCAGCGTCGTTATCGGCTCCAGGGTGGTATCGTCGAGCAGGCGGCGGTAGTAGGCCTCGTTGTTCTTGGCCAGCTGACGGCGCGCGTCTACCTGAATGTTAAAGTCGCGGAAAGGCTCCAGGGCCGTGCGCAGGGTCAGGTTTTCCGTGAGCAGGGAGCTGAAGGGTGTGTTCAGGTAGTGGCTTTCGTCGGTGTACCAGCCGCGGTCGCGGGCCCGCTCGTACAGCTCGCTCAGCTCGTACTGCTGGCCCAGGATGAAGGGCAGGCCGGGCGCGGTGAAGTCGCCGTTCATGCCGAAGGCTTTGGTCTTGGGCAGGTAGCCGGGCATGAGCGTGCCGTTGGAGCGCGTGTAGGTGAAGTTGATGGAGCGGGCCGTCATCAGCGAGCGCAGCACGGCTTTCACGAAGCGCAACTTTTCCTTGGTGGTGTCGGCCTTGGCTTCGGGCTTGGGCCGGGTTTCGGCGGGCAGGGCCATGCCCAGGGCATCGTTGCGCGTTGCGCGCTTGCCAGCGCCGCCCCCGGCAGCCGGCTGGGCGTTGTTGATGATGTTGAGAAACTTCACCTTGTTGTAGAGCTTCACCAGGTCGATGCGGCCGTTGGCGCTAAGCTCGGCGTTGTTTTGGATGGTGTTGCCCAGGTTCAGGCGGTTGGTGAGGGTGTCGCGGGCCTCGTCGCCGGTGGGCACGGCAAACACCGGGGCCCGCAGGGCCGTGGAGGCGGCCTGCCAGCTGTAGGTAGCGGCGTAGCGGGTGTCGGCGCTTATCCAGTCGGTAAGCGGAAACTTGTCGAGCGGCAGGCGGTAGGTCAGCGCCGCCGTCTGGGTGAAGTTGGTGGTGCGCCCGCCGCGCAGCAGGTTGTTCTGGAGCTGCTCGCGGTTGCGCACGGCCTCGGGGCTGTCGCCGATGGTGCGGCCTGGCCCTTCGTCAACCACGCCGCGGTTGGTGGCGGTGTAGTCGAAAATCAGGCTCTTGGTCAGGTCCCACTTCAGGTCGTAGATGCGGTTGATGAAGAATGACTTCAGGAACACGCCGGGAATGCCCTGGGTGCTGGGCACTTGGCCCGGCACGAGCACGCGCTGCAGAAACCGCTCGTTGTAGCGCCGGTCGATGTCGGTGCGGAAGGAGAAGCGCGACGGCAGGGGCGTGAAGTTGATTTGCTGGAACACCTTGAGGTAAGGGTTATCCAGGGCCTTCACCTTGCTCAGGGGCGTGTAGTTTTTGGGCGAGGTCTGGTACACGTAGGCTACGGCCGCCGTGTAGGCCCGGGTGTAGTCGCGGTCGGTGCGGATGTCGGTATGCAGGCGCTCGGTGAGCGAGTAGCTCAGGGCCAGGTTTTCCACATCCCAGGGCTTGGGCTTGCTGTTGCTGTTGGCGCTGCGCTCCTTGCGCACGTTCAGCACCGAGATGCTGCGGCTGGTGGTCTGGTCTACCACCTTGCGGCGGTACTCGGC
This sequence comes from Hymenobacter saemangeumensis, assembly GCF_039541835.1. NCBI lineage: Bacteria > Pseudomonadati > Bacteroidota > Cytophagia > Cytophagales > Hymenobacteraceae > Hymenobacter > Hymenobacter saemangeumensis. The sequence continues at coordinate 65,857 of NZ_BAABGZ010000012.1, forward strand.
CTGCTGGTCGGAGCCGCCCTCAAACTTCTGCAGGCTCTGGCTCAGGGGCGTGTCGGGGTCGAGGGGGTCGTACTTGGGCGAGCGGCTTTCGTGGCCCATCTGCAGCAGCACGGGCACGCGCAGGTTGAGCTTCTCGGGCAGGAACTTCTCAAACGACACGGTGGCGTTCAGGTCGCCGCGGAACACGTCGTCGAGGGAGCGCTGCTGGGCCTTGTCCTGCAGGCCGCCGAAGCCAATGCTGGTGTAGCTGCCCGTGGCCGTGAGGTTGGCCACGTCGGCCAGCTTCACGTTCAGGCGGGCCGTAGCCGCGTAGCCGTTGTCCTGCTCAAAGTCGAACACCCGGAACTCGTCGGCCCACAGGCAGAAGCTCTTGGCCGTAGCCGGGTCCGACACCGGGTTCAGGGCCCCAATCATGCAGCCCTGCACGGCCGAGAAGTCGGGGTTGCCGACTACGGTAATGGTGGCCCCGTTGGGCAGGGTCTTGATGTAGGGCTCCTGCAGGTTCAGCGGCACGCGGCGGTTGCGCTCGGCTTTGGCATCGATAAAGGCCTGGAAGGCTACATCGATTTCGTTGGCCTGGGGCCAGATGGCCTGCGCGTCGGAGCTGCCCTGGGGCGTGATTACCAGCGGCAGGGAGTACTCGTAGAAGTTCTGGGTGTAGTCGGTGCCGATGCGGATGAAGGCCCGCACGTCGCCGTCGCGCATGTTGGCGTCGTCGCTTTCGCCGTGCAGGTACAGGCGCAGGCGCTTGTAGCGCAGCAAGTTGGTGGAGATGTTCTTGTAAGCCGCCTTGGCGTAGCCGTCGCGCAGGTTGGTCACGCACAGGCGCAGGCTTTGCTCGTTCTGCAGGCGGGAGGTGCTGCTCGAGCCGTACTCCTTGTCGCGCACGATGTTGGGCGGCGACACGTAGGGCGTTTCGCCGGGGCCGCCGGCGCCGTTTTCCTCAATGCTTACCGTCGACACGCTGAAGGCGTCGGCATCGGTGAGGCAGTTCATGCACTGCCCGCCCCGGGGGTCGGCAATCTTGTAGATGTAGCGGCGCCACTGGTTGGCCACAAACTGGGGCTGCACCATGCGCAGCACCACGGGCTGGGTCCAGTTGGTGAGGTACATGCGCAGAAAGCGGATGGACTTGAAGCCAAAGGGCTGGCCGTTGCCGCCGCGCACCACGGGGTTGTCGCGCACCGGAATGCGGAACTGGTACCAGGTCACCTGGTCGCCGTTCACCTCGTTGGTTACCTTGTCGATGATGTAGTTCTGCCCTACTTCCATCTCGTTGGGCATAATCGACAGCTTGTACTCGTAGTAGCGCTCCACGTCCGACACCACGTTGTCGCGGTTGAGGTCTTCCTTGTCGGGAAAGGCCGTGGCCACCAGGTCGGTGCCTTCGCGGGAGTTGCCTTCGTAGCCGTTGTAGTTTTTGTAGCGGCCCAGAATTTTCGCGTTCAGCTGGTCGTAGGCCGGGTCGCGGTGGTGGCGGAAGTCGTCGCCGGAGGGGTCGTCGATGGAAGTATAGACCCCATTGATGCCGGTAAAGAAGTTCTTCTCATCGGTGCTGTTCAAACCGTCCAGGCCCACGTCCTGGATAGCCCGCAGGCCCGGGGCCGCGCCGAAGGCGTCGGTCAGGAACTGCTGGCGCGTGACGCGGCCCCACACAGTTGGGCGGGTATCCTGAGGGTCATCCGACAGGCCGTTCTCAAACTCGTGCTGGTTGGCATCCTTGAGTACGTCTTCGCTGATGTTGCCCAGGTTGATGTATACATCGCCGCCATCGGTGTTGGCATCGTCGTTGCCGTCCTGGTCGGTGATGTTGACGCGGCTGCCCGGTGCATTGGGGTTGCGCAGCTTCAGGAAGGGGTCCATCATCCAGAACTCCAGGTACTCGATGTTGGCGTTGTCGAAGTCGGTGTCGAAGGTGATGGCGCGGCTGATGCCGGCGAAGTTCTCGAAGGCCGGCCGGCCGGTCAGGCGCTTGCCATCGGCCGATACGGCAGGGTCGTAGTTGTAGGGGCCCCGCTCGCCGGGGAAATACGCCAGGTCGAAGGAGTACTCGTAGCCGTTGCCCGTGGCGCCGAGGTCGCGCTCCCGGAAAATCTCGTTGCGCGGAATGCCGCGGGTGTAGTGGTTGAGCAGGTCGCCGGCCGAGATGTTGGACGGCACGCCCGGGCCGCCGGTGTAGTAGCTCTGGTCGACGGTGTACCAGGCCAGCTTGGCGCGCTTGTAGTTGTAGGGCAGGCCCACGGTGCTGCCCGGCTCAATGGTGATGGGCGTGGCCGCCAGGCGCCAGAACGGGATGGAGCTCAGGCCGCCCAGGGTGTAGGGCGTGCGGGCATTCTCGAAGTCGTCGATGTAGGAAACGCCGTTTTCGCCCCGGCCCAGCTGCGAGCGGCCGGCCAGCAGCTTGGCAAACTCGCCGCTGAACGCAATGGTCGAGATTTCCTTGGTCGAGATGAACGGCAGCTTGTCGAGGTACTTGGTCAGCACCCGGCTTTCCTTGCGGATGGAGCCGTCAACACCAATGATGCCGTTGTTGGCGGGCTCGTCGCCGATGTTGACGCGGTTGATGCCCGGGGCCTGGTTTTCCAGCATGTAGAGGGCCGTGCCCCCCACGTTCACGTCCTTGTTCAGCTTGTAGTCGAGGCGCACGCCCAGCAGGCGGCGGGGCTGCACCTGCACCAGGGCATTTTTCTCAAACTCCACCCGCAGCTCATTGGCCGAGTTCAGGTAGGCCGGGTTAAGGATTTTCACCTTGGCCTGGTCGTAGAACACCTGGTAGTCGACGCCCTCGGTGAGCAGCGTGGAGCCCGAGCGCACCCGCACCGAGCCCTGGGCGATGCCAATGCCGGGCAGGTTGATTTCGTCGGAGCCCGCCGCGCCCTGGAAGCGTCCGCGCAGGAAGAACTTATCTTTTTCCTGGCGCTGCTGGGCGTCGCTCTGCGTTTGGTCGTACAGCTCGTCGTAGACGTACTTGTCAATCAGGTCCTGCTCGCCGGCTTCAAACTTGCTGCGCAGGAAAGAGCCGAAAGGCTGCACGTTGGGGAAGATGACCTTGCCCAGCTCCGGGTCGATGGTGATGCCGGGGAAGAAGTCGAAGTTGCCGTCGGCGTTGCGGTCGTTGTTGGGGTTGACGTTGTCGAGGTTGAGCACCTCAATCAGGGGGCGGTTGGCAATGCGGTTGCCCTCCTTCAGGGAAATCAGGTCGACGCCCGTGGCGTCGTCCTTGTAGATGATTTGCAGCAGGAAGTTGTCGCGGCTGAGCTGCGAGGCATTCAGGGGATAGATGTTTTTCATCATCAAATCCCAGGTGGGGGTGTTGCCCGTCTGCAGGTTGGCGTTGTTGGGGTTGCGGCTGGGGTCGGCCACGCCCACGCCGGGGTTGGTGGCCTTCAGCATCTTCAGGAAAATCACCTCGTCCTGACCGCGGGTGCCGTACTCCGACTGGATTTCGCCCACGCGGTACACGCGCCCGTTGAAGAGGTACTCGAAGCTGACGCCCAGCACCTGGTCGGGCAGCAGGGCGGTGTTCAGCGACAGGTAGCCCAGCTGGGGGTTGAAGGTGTACTCCCGGGGGTCGAGCTTGCGGGCCCGCACCCGCTCGAAGTCGATGTTTTTCACCAGGCCAGGCACCACGCCGGGAATGCCGCTCTGCAGGTAGGTATCCACATTCAGGTTGTCGCGCACCATGCTGCCGGCGCTTACCAAAGCCGGATACAGGGGGTTAGCGGCGTTGTCGGCCGGGGTGCGCACCGTGGCCGTCATGCGCTGCAGGTCGCCCTGGTACACCCGGAAGGGCTCGGCCAGGTCCATCAGCGTCACCACGTTGCGCAGGTTGTCGGTGGTGCGGTTGTCGTTGGTCACGTACACTTCGAGGTTGCGAATCTCGATGCCGCTCTGCACCGTGGGCAGGTTGCGCAGAGCCTGGTCGTACCGGTCGCGGAAAAACTGAGCCAGGAAAAAGTGCCGGTCGCGCTCGTACTGGCTGGCCTTGAGCTCATACTGCCGGCTCTGGGCGCCGTTCTGCACCCGCACCTCGTCGGCGGTGCCGCGCACGGTGGCGGCCACGGCCGTCACGCCCAGGCGGCCAAACTGCAGCTCGGTCTTGATGCCAAACAGGTTTTGCCCGCCCTGCACCAGGGAGTTGGTCAGGGGCAGGCTCACGTTGCCCAGGTCCAGCTTGCGCAGGATGTCGGTTTCTTCCCCGGCGTAGTCGAACTTCATCTGGTTTTCGAAGTCGAACGAGGCCTTGGTGTCGTAGTTAAAATTGAGCTTGAGCTTGGTGCCAATCTGCCCGGTCAGGTTCACGTTCATGTTCTGCTCGAACAGGAAGTCGCCCACGCTTTGCTGGCGCAGGGTCAGGGCCGGGTTTTCGTTGTTGTTGTGGCGCCAGCCCAGCTTGATGGTGACGGAGCCCGCGGGGCGAATGTCGACATAGCTGCCGCCGAAGATGCGGTTGGCCATGGGCCCCAGGTAAATCTTGGGAATCAGGCGCTGGGCCTGGGGGGAGCCCGCAGCCGCGGCCGGCCCGGCCACGCCGCCCTTGGCTTTCTCGCGGTAATAGTTGCGAACGGCTTCGCGCTGCTGCCACTGCTCGTACTCCTTGTACGAGAGCTTGCTGGGGTCGCGGAAGTTAATCTCGCTGCCCACCTTTTCCTTCACATCAAACGACTTCAGGCTGTCGTCCACGGCTACGTCCAGCTTCACGTTCGAAGGCAGGGGCAGCACCAGCGGGGAGCGGCGGCGCAGCGGCGCAAAGGGGTTGCCGGGCCGGTCCTTGGGGCGCACGCGGGGCCGGCGGCTGGGCCGGTAGCGCACGATGGTATCGGCCGGAGCACCAGCAGGGCGGGGGGTATCAGCCAGCAGCACGCGGCTCAGGCGCGGCCAGGCCGTGGACACGCGCAGCCGTCCGGCAGGGCCGGCCTGCGCCCACCACCCCAGCAACGATGCCACTACCACAACGGACGCGGGAATAAACTTCTGACCGAGTTTCAAGCAGACAGCAATTAGAACTTAGAACGCAGAATTGAAAATTAGTAACTGTTTATCAATAGGTTCCGGTTAATAGAGAAGGGTAATTGCTGCTGTTGCCAAAAAGCCAAAAAATCCCGCCCCGGCCAGCTGACCGAATGCCGAACGCCAAAAACTTACACCTTGCTGCTCAGATTTTAACGAAGGGCGGGCAGCGCCTAGTGCGACTTCAAAGCAAATTTAATCATTTCCTCCACGCTCAACTCACCGCCGTGCTTCTGCGAAATCTGGTCCAGCGTTTTCTCCGCTGCGGCCCGGGCAAAGCCGAGGGTGACCAGGGCCTGCAACGCTTCGGAGCGCCGGGTATTGTGCTGCCGGGCCAGGGGCACGGTGTCGATGCCGGCTTTGGCCAGCAGCTCGTCCTTGCGCAGCTTGTCGCGCAGCTCCAGAATCACGCGCTGCGCCGTTTTGGGCCCTACGCCCTTGATGCTTTGAATGGCCCGCACGTTCTCGCTCACAATGGCTTCGCGGATTTCTGCCACGCTCATGCTGCTCACCATCACGATGCCCGTACCCGGCCCGATGCCCGACACCGAAATCAGCAGCATGAACAGCGCTTTTTCGCTGGGGTCGAGAAAGCCGTACAGGGCCTGCCCGTCTTCCTTGATGTGCTGGTACGTGTAGATTTTAGCCTTCTCCCCTTCGGCGGGCAGCTTGGAAAAGGTGGCCAGCGAGATTTTCACTTCGTAGCCCACACCGCCAATGTCCATAATGGCTTGGGCGGGGTCTTTGTAGGCGAGTTTACCGTCGAGGTAGGCAATCATTCAGAGTCGGAAATAAAGCGGCCGGGTAGTGTGGGGCCTGCAATGGCAACACCGCTTGGACCGTATTTTATTCCCAAATCTACTGGCTTTTACAGGCAATTTCTTTGGTTTTGTGAAGAAAGCATGAAAAAGCACTGCTCAAGCTTCATGCGCCAAGGGCAAACAGGCGAAGAGGCTTATCGGGAAAGCGCGGGCAGAAATTGATTTATGCCTGCGCTTTCCCCATAAGCTCGCCCCTGCGCTCTACCTTAGCCAGGACAGCTGAATTATAGCGCCTTGCCGGCCAGCTGGGCGTCTACCACGGCAATGGCGGCCATGTTTACGATTTCGCGCACCGAGGCGCCCAGCTGCAGGATGTGCACGGGCTTGCGCATGCCCATCAGCACCGGGCCGATAACCTCGGCGCCGCCGATTTCCTGCAGCACTTTATAGGCGATGTTGCCCGACTCCACGTTGGGGAAAATCAGGGTGTTGGCGCCCTTCTCGGCCAAAGGACTAAAGCCATAATGCTCCTGCAGCAGCGTGGGGCTGAGGGCTACGTTGGCCTGCATCTCGCCGTCGAGCAGCAGGTCGGGGTATTTCGCCTTGGCCAGCTCGGTGGCGCGGCGGGTTTTCTCCGGCAGCGGGCCGGGGTTGGAGCCGAAGTTGGAGTAGCTGATTACGGCAATGCGCGGCTCGGTGTCGAAGAAGCGCACGGCCCGGGCGGTGAGGCCGATAATCTCCACCATCTCCTCGGCCGTGGGGTTGATGTTCACGGTGGTGTCGGCGAAGAAGTACGGGCCTTTCTTGTGCTGAATGATGTACATGGAGGCCACGCGCCGGGTACCTTCCTCGGTGCCAATTACCTGCAGGGCGGGCATGATGCTCTTGCCGTAGTCCTTGGTGAGGCCGGTGATGCAAGCGTCGGCTTCGCCAGTTTCCACCATCATGGCGGCGTAGTAGTTGCGCTCGCGCAGCAGGCGGCGCCCTTCGTAGAGCGTCATGCCGCGGCGCTGCCGCTTCTGGTACAGCAGCTGGGCGTACTCGTCGCGCTTGTCTTCGCGCTGCAGGATGTTGATGATTTCGCAGCCTTCCAGGTCCAGGCTGTTGGCGCGGGCAATGGCTTCAATCTTGTCGTGCGGCCCCAGCAGAATGGGCTGGGCAATGCCTTCGTCGCAGAGAATCTGAGCCGCCTTGAGAATCTTGTAGTTGTCGGCCTCGGCAAACACCACCCGCTTGGGGCTGGCCTTGGCGGCCGAGGTGATGCGGTTCATCAGCTTCTGGTTGACGCCCAGGCGGGCGCGAAGCTGGTCTTCGTAGGCCGCCCAGTCGGCGATGGGCTGCCGGGCCACCCCGCTTTCCATTGCCGCCCGGGCCACGGCCGGGCTGATGGTGGTAATCAGGCGCGGGTCGAGGGGCTTGGGAATGAGGTAGGCGGGCCCGAAGGTGAGGGTGTTGTCGCCGTAGGCTTTGTTCACCATCTCGGGCACGGGCTCCTTGCTCAGCTCGGCCAGGGCGCGCACGGCGGCCAGCTTCATGGCCTCGTTGATTTCGGTGGCCCGCACGTCGAGCGCCCCCCGGAAAATGTAGGGGAAGCCCAGCACGTTGTTCACCTGGTTGGGGTGGTCGGAGCGGCCCGTGGCCATGATGATGTCGTCGCGCGTGGCCATGGCCAGCTGGTAGCTTACCTCCGGGTCGGGGTTGGCCAGGGCAAATACGATGGGCCGTGGCGCCATCTTCAGCAGCAGGCCGGCGGGCAGGGCCCCGGCCGCGGAGAGGCCCAGGAACACGTCGGCGCCGTCCATGGCCTCGTCGAGGTTGTTGATGGGCCGCGTGGTGGCAAACTGCATCTGAATGGGCGCCAGGTTGGTGCGACGGTCGTGGATGAGGCCGTCCTTGTCGAACACCACCACGTTTTCCTTTTTCAAGCCGAGGGCCACGTACAGACGCAGGCAGGAGATGGCCGCGGCACCCGCGCCGCTCACCACCATTTTGATTTCGTCAATCTTCTTGCCCACGATTTCCAGGCCGTTGAGCAGGGCCGCCGACGAGATAATGGCCGTGCCGTGCTGGTCGTCGTGCATCAGCGGGATGTTCATCTTTTCCCGCAGCTCGGTTTCGATGCGGAAGCACTCGGGGGCCTTGATGTCTTCCAGGTTGATGCCGCCAAACGTAGGCTCCAGCGCCTTTACAATGCGGATAAACTCGTCGGGGTCGTTGGCGTCAATCTCAATGTCGAAGCAGTCGATGCCCGCAAACTTTTTAAACAGCACGCCCTTGCCCTCCATTACCGGCTTGGAGGCCGCCGGGCCGATGTTGCCCAGCCCGAGCACGGCCGTGCCGTTGCTGATAACGGCCACCAGGTTGCCCTTGGCAGTGTACTTGTACACGTCGTCGGGGTTGGCGGCAATTTCCTTGCAGGGCTCGGCCACGCCCGGGGAGTAAGCCAACGCCAAATCGAGCTGGGTGCTGACGGGCTTGGTAGGCACCACTTCAATTTTCCCGGCGGGGTTTTGGGAATGGTAGTTGAGCGCGTCTTGCTTGTTTATTTTTAACATGGAATTTCTGGGGGAAATGCAAACGGCCGCGCGGGCAGCGCAGCCGTAAGACGAAAGTAGCAGCCGGCCCGTTGTGGCGCCACCGTAACGCGGAATTCCTTCCCGCGCGGCAAGGGCAGCCAGCACAAGCCGCACTACCGAACAACCCAAGTCTGAGCTAGGCGCGGAAGGAAATTCCGCGTTCCTCCCCTACCCCTGGGGCACGAGCAGCTTCTGGCCCAGCTTCACTTCATCAGAGGCCAGGTTGTTGAGGCGGCGCAGCTCGGCCACGCTCACCCGGAAGCGGCGGGAGATGTTGTAGAGGGTGTCGCCGGGCTGCACCAAATGGGTTTTCAGGGCCGCTTTACCGGCTTGCGCCGACGCCACTTTTTCAGCCTTGGCAGCCACGGGAGCAGCAACGGGCACTTTCGCCGCTATGCTGGCCGGCTCAGCAGTGGTGGGCTCCGTCGCCGGTGCCTGCAGCAGCAGCTTCTGACCGGGCACTACCGTTTCGGAGTCGAGGTGGTTCCAGGACACGAGCTGGCTTACGCTCACGCCATTTTCCCGGGCCAGCTTGGTGAGGTAGTCGCCTTTGCGCACCACGTACACGCCGGGCGCCGCTGTCTCCGGGGCCGGGGCGGGCAGCTCTTTGGCTGCGGGCTCGGCCGCTACGGGAGCAGGCCGGCGGCCCTTGCTGGCCACGACTGCTGGGGCCGGCTCTGCCTCGGTGGTAGTGGGCTCCTCCTCAGCTTTGGCCGCGGCCAGAGCTGGCGGGCGGGCGGCTTTTTCTTCAGCAGCCTGCCGGGTGCGGGCGGCCAGCTGGGCAGCTCTGGCTTCGGCAGCGGCCTTGGCCGTGGCGGCCCGCTGCTGCACCTCCTGCCGCTGGCGAATGGACTCCAGTCGGGCGGCCTGCTTTTTTTCCTGCTCCACCAGCTCCGCCATGCGGGCGGCTTCGCGGGCATTGGCCGCTGCCAGGGCCTGGCGGGCGGCGGCGTCCTCCGCCGACACCGTGGGGCGCAGGGCGGTCGGAACTGCCGGGGCCGCCGCTACGGCTACAGCGCTGCCTTTGGCTGGCTCGGCCAGGGCTGGCAGCGGCACGAATACCAGCAGCTTGCGGCCCGGCTTCAGGGGGCGGCCTTTGGGCAGCTCGTTCCAGCGCCGCAGCTGGGCCGGGCTCACATCAAACTTCTCGGCTACGGTAGCCAGGGTTTCGCCCCGGCGCACGCTGTGCTGCACCCGGCGGAAGCGCGGAGTCGGCTCTTCCGTCTCGGCCCGGGGGCCGGCAGTAGCAGCCAGCAGCTGCTGGCTGGGGAAGGGCTCCACGCCTTCCAGCCGCACGAGGCGGGGCTGCATCAGGGCTGGCAAGGCCGCCACCGGCTGGCAGTACTCCAGCAGCGTGGCCCGGTCTACGTCGCCCAGGTGGAGGCGGGCCGAGGCCGGGTAACGCACTACGTAAGGGCGGTAGCCGGTGGGCAGGGACGCCCGGAACAGCTCGGGGTTGTAGCGCGTGAGGTAAGTGGAGTCGTCGTAGCCACAGGCCCGGCTCAGGCGGCGCAGGTCGAAGGCCTGCCCGCGCAGGCCCAGCGTGTCCAGCTCCTCGGCCACCTGGTACTTCAGCTGCTCGGAGTGCAGGCCGTGGGCGTGGGCGTACTTCATGCTGTACATGATGGCCGTGAAGGTGGGCACGTAGTTGCGCGTCTCGGCGGGCATGTGGGGGTACATATCCCAAAAGTTCTTTTTGCCGGTGCGGCGCATGGTGCGCTGCACGTTGCCGGCCCCCCAGTTGTAGGCGGCCAGCACCAGCTCCCAGTCGTGAAACACGCCGTAGAGGTAGCGCAGGTGCTTGCAGGCAGCTTCGGTGGCTTTTTCGGGGTGCATGCGCTCGTCCACCCACTCGTCGCGGCGTAGGCGCAGGTCGCCAGCTGTGGGGCCCATAAACTGCCAGAGACCGGTAGCGCCCACGTGCGACTTGGCCGTAGGAATCAGCGCCGACTCCACCACGGCCAGGTACTTCAGGTCGATGGGCAGGTTGTACTGCGCCAGGTACTTCTCGAAGATGGGAAAGTAAAACTGCTCCCGCTCCAGCACCCGCTGCATGTAGGCGCGGTTGCGGGCCGTAAACAGGGTGACGTAGGCCATCACCGAGTTGTTGAACGTGTGCGGCACGTCGGTTTCGAAGCAGCCGATACGGTCGCACACCAGGTCGCGCAGGGTGGGCGGGGTACGCAGCCACTCCAGGCGGGCCGAGTCGATGGCCGCCGGCAGCTGGGGCTCGGCCACGAGTGAGTCGGGCTCTAGCTCCAGGCTCACCCGCAGGGAGTCGCCGGTGGAAAGTGGGACGGGGGCCAGCTCCCGGCCTTTTGAAGTGCGCGGCGGCCCCTGCTGCGCCCGGCTTTCGGCAGGCTTCAACAGCAGCAATGGCAACGCCAGCAGGGGCCAGAACCGGCCCGGCTGCAGTGTTCCTACTTTCTTAAACTGTTGCTCCATAGCACTAAGGTAAGAAGTAGCTCAACAAGTTGTAGAGGTGCGGGGCAAAAGAACGAAATTCTGTTGAGTGGCTTCACCTGCTCCGGTATTCATGGCGGCTCATTAACGCAGTTATACTCAGGAAAGCACAGCACCCGGCAGCAGATGCTGGTCGGCAAAATCAACGAATTTAGTTTTAGGGGGAAGGGGCGGCTGCTTGCTGCCGGTGGTTTCTATCTTGGCCTCATGCGCGCATCTTCTCCCCCGGTTTCGCTGGTCGACTTTCTGCAGGCCATTCATCCACTGCCTGCCGCAGAGCCCCCAGCGAATACCCCTTCACCAGCCGGTACTTTCCTACTGCCCAGGGGCAGCTTCACTACGTCGACGAGGGCCAGGGCGAGGCCGTGGTGTTTGTGCACGGCACGCCCACCTGGTCGTTTCTTTACCGGGCCCAGATTCGGGAGTTGAGCCGCTCCCACCGCTGCATTGCCGCCGATAACCTGGGCTTTGGGCTGTCCGACAAGCCCGCCAGCTTCGACCAGCACCCCGCCCGGCACGCCGACCACCTGCAGCAGCTGCTTGCACACCTGGGCGTGACGCGCTATACCCTGGTGGTGCACGACTTTGGCGGCCCCATCGGGCTGGCGCTGGCGCTACGCCAGCCCGAGCGCGTATGCCGGCTGGTGCTGCTTAATACCTGGCTGTGGGCCACGGCGCCCGATGCCCGGGCCCGGCGCGTCGATGGCCTGCTGCGCAGCTGGCTCGGGCGCCTGCTCTACCTGCGCTTCAACTTCTCGCCCCGGGTGCTGCTGCGGCAGGCCCTGGCCCGGCCGGGCGAGCTCAGCGTGGCCGTGCACCGCCATTACCTGCGGCCCTTCCCTACGCCAGACAGCCGCTGGGGCCTGCTGCGCCTGGGCTACCAGCTGCTGGGCGCGTCCGATTGGTACGAGGAGCAAAGCCGGCTATTGCCCCGGCTGCGGGCTACCCCTGCGCTGCTCATCTGGGGCCGGCACAATGCCTTTCTGGGAGCCGCCCTGCCCCGCTGGCAGCAGCTTCTGCCCGAGGCCCAAACCCTGGAGCTGCCCGTCGGGCACTTTCCCCAGGAAGAAGCCCCCGCGGAGGTAGGCCAGGCGCTGCGCCGGTTCCTGGCTTCGCCTCCCTCCCACCTGGATAATAGGGCATGATGGCGCGGGGCTCTGCCCGTGTCGACTATTCGCAGGCCTCTGGCCTGCAACGGCAGAACGTATTGTGCTGGAATCGTTCTGCCGACGTGGGCCAGAGGTCCACAAATAGTAGACACGGGGCAAAGCCCCGCGCCATCAGGCCCTACTACCAGTACAACCGGAAGAAGGTCTTTCTCTCGCTGAATGCGGAACAGGCGCCGCTCGCATTTCAGGAGGTCTGGCTTTATACCTAACCTGATGCTGCCTATCAATCTTAAGCCGTCACGCCCTCGGTCAGGCCGTGGGCAAAGGCCAGCAGGTCGGCTTCGCGGAAGGCGCCGGCCATTACCTGCAGGCCAATGGGCAGGCCAGCGGCGTCTTCGCCCACGGGCACCGAGATGGCCGGCACGCCCGCCAGCGAGGCCTGCACCGTGAAGATGTCGGCCAGGTACATCGACACCGGGTCCTGCTTCTCGCCGAGCTTGAAAGCGGTAGTGGGCGTGGTAGGCAGAATCAGGAAGTCGTACTGCCGCAGCAGCTCGTCGGTTTTCTCCTTGATAAGGCGGCGCACGCGCTGGGCCTTGGTGTAGTAGGCGTCGTAGTAGCTGGCACTCAGCACAAAGGTGCCGAGCAGGATGCGGCGCTGCACTTCGGCCCCGAAGCCCTGGGAGCGGCTCTTCTTGTAGAGCGACTCCAGGTCGGTGGCGTCGGGGGCGCGGTAGCCGTACTTCACCCCGTCGAAGCGGCCCAGGTTGGAGCTGGCCTCCGCCGTGGTGAGGATGTAGTAGGTGGGAATCATGAAGTCGAGGTAGGGAAAGTCCACCGCCTTCACCACGTGGCCCTGCCCGCGCAGCAGCTCAATCTGGCCTTCCAGGGCCTGGCGGATTTCCGGGTTCAGCCCTTCGCTGTTGATGGCGTCGGCAATGTAGCCGATGCGGTAGTGCGGCGCCGGCGTGAGCAGCTGGCTGTAGGCCGGCACCTCGTGCTGGCTTACGGTGCTGTCCATGGCATCGGGGCCGGCCATCACTTCCAGCAGCAGGGCGGCGTCTTCCACCGAGCGGGTGATAGGCCCAATCTGGTCGAACGACGAGGCGAAGGCCACCAGGCCGTAGCGGGAAATGCGCGAGTAGGTAGGCTTGAGGCCCACCACGCCGCAGAAAGCGGCCGGCTGCCGCACCGAGCCGCCCGTATCGGAGCCGATGGAGGCCAGGCACATGTCGGCCTGCACGGCCACGGCCGAGCCGCCCGACGAGCCGCCGGGCACCCGCGTGGGGTCCTGGGCGTTACGGGCCGGGCCAAAGAACGAGGTTTCGTTGGAGCCGCCCATGGCAAACTCGTCGCAGTTCTGGCGACCGATGAGGATGGCGTCGGCATCGAGCAGGCGCTGCACCGCGGTGCCGGTAAAGAGCGACTTAAAGCCGTCGAGCATGCGGCTGCTGCTTTGCAGCGCGTGCCCGGCATAGGCCAGCACGTCTTTCAGGCCAACGACCATGCCGGCCAGGGGACCGGCGGTGCCGGCGGCCAGCTTGGCGTCCACGGCCTCGGCCTGGGCGCGGGCTTCGTCGGCCCACACTTCCAGAAAGGCGTTGAGCTGGCCGTTCTGGCGCTCGATGTTGTCCAGGTAATACTCGACGAGCTGACGGCAGGACAAAGTGCCCGCCGTCAGCTCGCTACGAACTTCGGATAAGGAATGAAAGCGCTTCAAGCGAAATGCAGATTAGGCGTCGGGAGATGCAGGTTTAAACGGCTGCCGGGGCTGGGTGCCCTCGGGGGCCAGGTTGGGCGGCAGCGTGGGCGCTACCGGCGGGGCCGGCTCCGGGGCGGGCTCGGCGAGAGGGGCAGCCGCCACGGCGGGCTGGGCCTCGGCGGGAGGGCCGTAGGCCGGGTTGGGCTGGGCGTAGGGCGGCTGGCTGTGCTGCTGCTGGGCTTGCTGGGGCTGGCCGGACTGCTCAAACTCGCTGCGGATTTCACGGCTGGCGTCCTTGAACTCGCGGATGCCTTTGCCCAGGCCGCGGGCGAGCTCCGGGATTTTATTGGCGCCGAAAAACACCAGGATGACGACCATGATGAGCATCAGCTCGGAGCCGCCGATGTCGCCCAGGAAAAGAACGAAAGGGGTCTGCATAGCTGGGGTGCGCTACTGGCGCGGCTGGTTGGAATCGTTGGGATAGAAGTTGGGCGCCTGCTGGCCGGGCTGCGTGGGCTGGCCGGGCTGCTGGTGCGGGTAGAAGTTGGGCGACTGCGGCTGGCCCTGGGGGGCACCGGGCTGCTGGTAAGGCGGCTGCGAAGGCGCCTGGTCGCGGAACTTGGGCTCTTCCTGCTTGGTGGCGTCCTTAAACTCCCGCACGCCCTGGCCCATGCCACGGAACAGCTCGGGAATGCGCTTGGCCCCAAACAACAGAATAATAACGAATACAATCAGCAGGATTTCCGTCGTGCCAAAGTTGCCAATCAGAAACAATGAATGAAGCATGAGGTGGGGGGCAGCTGCCCCGGTTGATGGTGAGAAAGGAAGATATACGAAGCGCACGCCCTTCTGGAACTGCAAAGATACCCCAAGGCCGGGGTTTGCCTAAGCCTGGCTCCGGACGACGGGCCGGGCCAGCAGTAATATTCCTTGACTGCCCTGCCCGGCCCCATTTCCTTTCATAGGCTTATATACACTATTCGGCGAGTGTTGACGCCGGTTCGGCGGCAGTGCACGGCTCACCTTTTTTTTGTACTTTAGCTTTGTTTAGCTACTGCTGCACGTATTGAGCCGCTGCTCAATTATTACCTTTTTACTGCTTTAGCCTTTTTTTCTGTGAAAATCAAGAAGCCCGTAGGCCGCCCCCGCAAGCCGGTTCGCCAAATAAATGAGTCTGAGCGCCTGGAAGCCCTGCGGGCCTACCAGATTCTGGACACCGACCCGGAGAAAGTTTTTGATGAGCTGGCCCAGCTGGCCGCCTTTATCTGCGGAACGCCCATTGCCCTGGTGTCGCTTATCGACAGCCACCGGCAGTGGTGGAAAGCCCGCGTGGGCCTCGAAGGCACCGAAACGCCGCGCGAGCTGGCGTTTTGTGAGCACGCCATGCAGGGCTCTACCGTGTATGAGGTAGCCGATGCCACCCAAGACCCGCTATTTGAGGAAAACCCCCTGGTAACGGGCGACCCTCACATTCGCTTCTATGCCGGGGCTCCGCTGCACACGCCCGAAGGCCACCCCCTGGGCACGCTCTGCGCCATCGACACCGTGCCCCGCGAGCTGTCCGAAGAGCAGCGGGAGGCCCTGCGCATCCTGGCCCGGCAGGTGATGACGCAGCTGGAACTGCGCCGGGTGCGCCTGCAGCTCGAAGAAGAGCGGCAAAAGCTGGAGGGCGTGCTGCGCATGGCAAATAGTACTGGGGAGGCTTTATACACCGGCGGACGCAACGAAATATTCGTGAAGCAGGACCAGCGCCTGGTGCGGGTGCTTACCGCAGAAATTCAATATGTGGAAGCCTTGGGCGACTATGTAAATATCCACACCACCCGCGAGCGGCTGACCGTGTACAGCACCATGAAAGACATGGAGGCTAAGCTTCCCGGCCGCGACTTTGCCCGGGTTCATCGCAAGTACATTGTGCGTCTGGACCGCATTGTGACCATTGAAGCCGACACAGCCCTGCTTGATGCCGTGCGCGACTCCGGCACCAGCCGCCCGCCGGTACAGGTGCCAATCGGCAGCTCCTACAAAGCCCTGCTACTGGGCCGCCTTAACTTAGTATAGTTCAAAAACTAAACCCCGCGAATTCGTGTACCTGCTGAAACTCGTCGTTCACCGACAAAACTGCACAATTCGCCGAATAAAGCACCCAACCTTCCGCAAAAGGCCCCAACTTTCGGATGGTTATCGGTTGGAGCTGGCGCTTGACGCCCCCCCGCAGTCGGGCAGCCGCCCTGGTCGATGGCTAAGTTTGTTTTCATAGCTCAGAAAGGCACCGCGTTTTACGCGGTGTTTTTTTTTGCCGTAACACGGCATTCCCTTCCTCGAAACCGGGAAAAGCCAGGCCCTACGCAGAATAAAATTCCGCGCTGCCACTGAGGCTCCGCCTTGCTTCTACCGCTTGCGGCCCAGCCAGCTTTCGGGGTTGAGGTTGGCCGAGTTGTGCCATACCTGAAACTGCACTTCGGAAGTGCCCTCCGCATCGGTGGCCACCGTGCCAATTACCTCCCGGGCACTTACGCGCTGGCCCTCGCGCACACTCACCGAGCGCAGCTTGGCGTACACGGTGAAGAAGTCGCCGTGCTGAATCATGACGATGGTGTTCATGCCGGCGATGTTGGCAATGGTGAGCACCTTGCCATCGAAGCAGCTGCGCACGGCCTCGCCGGCACCGGTCTGAATGTCAATGCCGCGGTTTTCGACCACCACGTTTTTCAGCACCGGGTGGGCGTGCCGGCCAAAGCGCTGGCTGATAAAGCCCCGGCTGACGGGCCAGGGCAGGCGCCCCTTGTTGCCCGAGAACGACGAGGAAAGCAGGGCCGTTTCGGGGGTCAGGGCAATGCTCACGGCACGGCGGTCGGCGGCTTTCTCGGCGGCAGTTTCCGGGGCGTCGGCCTCGGGGCTGGCCGTGGCATCGTCGGCTTCCTCGCTGCGGCTGGGAGGGCTGGCCGCGGGCTCATTCCGGCTGTTGGCTCTGCTGTTGTTGCGGGCAGCGGTGGCCCGGCGCCGGGCAGCCGCCTCGGCTTCGCGGCGGGCCGCCAGGCGGGCCGCGCGGGCCGCACGGGCAATTTCCTCCCGCACCCGCTCGGCAATCAGGTTGTCGAGGCGGCGCACGGCCTGCTGCCGCTCTTCCAGCTCCCGGCGCAGGTCCTGCTCCTGCTGGCTGAGCTGCTGCACCATCTGGTCTTGCTGCGACTTCAGGCTGAGCAGGTTTTTATTTTCCGAAAGCTGGGTATTGAGCAGCTGGCTTTTGCGGCGCTGCTGCTCGGTGAGGCCATTCAGCTGCTGGTGCAGCCGCTGCTGCGTGCCCATGATGCGGGCCGCCTGCCGCTGCCGCTCCTCGGTGTACTGGTGAATGTATTGCAGGCGCAGCGCAAACTGGTTGAACGACTCCGAGGCAAACAGAAACATCAGCCGGTTGAAGCCGTTGGTTGTTTTGGAAGCCATGTACAGCAGGCGGGCGTACTCGGACTTCAGCTCCGACAGGCTTTTCTTGGTTTGCAGCACCTGCTGGGCGGTTTGCTGCACGCCGCTTTCAATGCCCTTGAGCTGGGTGGATATTCCCTGGATTACCTCCTGCTTTTCCGTAAGCTTTTCCTTGATGACGTTGAGCTGGCCCAGGCTTACCTTTTTCTTTTCCTGGGTCTGATTCAGCGCCTGGCTGGCTTGCTGAATGCGCTGCAGGTTGGCCTGGCGCTCGCGTTCCAGCTGGGCTTTGCTTTTCGGGGCCGCCGGGCGGGCAGGGCGGCGCACCTGGGCCTGTTTGGTCTGGGTATTTTTTCGGGGCGGCGCGTTGCGGCCCGGCTGGGCCAGGGCCGGACCAGCCAGCAGCACCAGCGCTAGCAGTACAGCCGCAAGGCTTGTGCGCTGCGCAAGGCTACGAACCAAGCACGCGTAAGCGCCCGGCCGCCCCAACTTTTCTTCGGGCGTGCTGCCATCCAGCCAATTCTTATACGCGTTGTTCAAACCTGCAGCCCTGAGTCTTTATTTCATTCGCTTGTAGCCCTTGGGCACCGCGAAAGGAAAGCTGAGCCGCTCACGCCCGGCATTCACCTTGTTGTAGTTGATGGCTGCCGCGGCAACGCCCGTGGGCTGCTGGGCCTGTACCAGCAAGGCGTGGGCAAACGGCAGGTTGCCCTGGTCTTCCAGCGGCTTGAAATCGGTGTAGTCGACGGTGAGGTTGCGCTTGCTGCCGGCATCGGTCACTTTCAGCTGCTGTACGCGGCCGGTGTTACCCTGCAACAGGCGCTCTACCACCACGCCCGCCTGGGGGTAGCTCACGCGCTGGCGCCCGGCGTCGTCGGTGCTCACGGTGGGGGTGGTGCCGCTGGGGGCCGCCAGGTAGTCGCCCAGCAGCAGGGCCTGCATGTCGTCGAAGGTCACGGGCACATTCAGCAGCTTGCTCAGGTAGTCGTAGCCGCCGGTGAAATACTCGCGCTCCAGGCGGTTCAGCACCCGCACCGAGTCGCGGGTAAGCACGGCCCTTACGCCTTCTACTCCGACCAGTGAGGCCGAAATCCAAATAATGCTGTCTCGGCGCACCCGCAGGGCCAGGTTGGCATTCTGCTTATCTCCTTTTTGCTCTATCAAGGCTTTGCCTTTGGCATTCAGGTAGAGAAAAGCAGTATTAGTAGGCTTCACTGTGGGCAGCGTGGGCTCCATGGCCTGGGTGGTTGGCGTGGAGGTACCGGGCCCGGCGGCCGTAGTGGTAGGTGTAGCCTTCCGGGCGCAGCCCGATAAAATCAATGCACATTGAACGATGAGCACCGAGTAAAAGGCAAGGGGAGAGCGAAGCAGCGAGTTTCTTTTCAAGAGGTGGGTATTACAAGGTTGATGGCAACGGACGTCAGGCGTATACGCATTGCTCACCAGTATCTGTTCATTGTAAAGTGTTTACTGCGGCTATCTACTCGTACAGCTTACGGTCTTTCAGCTTGCGGTCCAGCAGCTGGGAAGCGCCGGGGCCGGCTTGTTTGGCGCGCTGCCACTCGGCCACGGCTTTGTCTTTTTCACCGAGCTGGTAGAGCACGTCGCCGTAATGCTCGATTACGGCCGCGTCCTTGCTGGTTTGCAGGGCTTTTTCGAGATGAGTGCGGGCTCCGGCGTAGTCTTTCATCTTGTAGAGCACCCAGGCGTAGGTATCCAGGTAGGTGTCGTTGTTGGGATGCTGCTTCACCACTTTGCCCGCCATCTGCTTGGCTTTGTCCAGCTTCACGCCGCGCACCGACAGGTAGTAGCTGTAGTTATTCAGCGCCGACACGTTGTCGGGGTCGGTGGCCAGGGCGGCTTCGTAAGCAGCATCTGAGCGGTCGTACTGTTTTAGCTCGTAGTAAGCATCGCCCAGCTGGGTGTCGAACTGGCTGAGCAGCTCCGAGTTGCCGGTTACCAGCTTGCGGCCGTGCTCCAGGGCTTTCACGCCTTTCAGGTACTGCTTGTTCAGCACGTGGGCCACGCCGTTGTAAAACCACAGCGCCGCCTGGTTGGGGAAAAGCTCCAGCGCTTTGTCGGTATGCACCAGCAGCGAGTCGGTCTGGTTGAGCTCGGCGTCAATCAGCACCACCTGCTGCCAGATTTGAAACTTGGAGTTGTCCAGCTTCAGGGCCTTGAGGTAGGTGTCGCGGGCGTCCTTCTTGTTATCGGTCAGGGTCTGAATGTCGCCGGCTACGGCATAAGCCTTGGCTTCCTTGGGATGCACCCGCACCGTGGTCGCGGCCAGGTCCAGCGCCGTCTGGTTTACGGCCGGATTGGGCAGCTGCTTGATGTAGCCCACCAGAATGCGCACTTTGTCGTCGATGTCGAGGGCCGGCGAGTTAAAGGCCTGCTTGATTTCCTCCTCGGCTTCCGCGCTTTTGTTTTGCTGCTTGTACACCGCCGCCAGTATCATGTGGGCCTGCGGGTTGTCGCCCTCCAGCTTCAGGGCCTGCTGGGCCACGCGGATGGCGTCGGGCAGGCGGTTGTTGTTGGCGTACATCTCGGCCTGGGCCAGCACGTAGCGGGCCTCGGTGGGGTTGGCCTTAATCAGCTTTTCGCCCTCGGCAATGGCCAGGTCGAGCTTGTTCTGCTTGAGAAATATCTGCTGCTTCTTAAACGAAATCTCGTCTACCTGCCCAAACTGCTTTTCGGCCTGGTCCAGGGTAGCCAGCGCGTCGGGCAGACGGTTCTGGGCCAGGTATAGGTCGGCCAGGTTGAAGAGGTAGCCGCCGGAGTCGGGCACCTCCTTAATCAGCGTGGCGTAGGTGCGGGTGGCGGCGTCGTACTGCTTCTGCGTGGCCTGCACCTGGGCCAGCAGCAGGTAGTAATAGGCGTTCTTGGAATCGAGGCGGGTAGCGGCCTCGGCGTAATTGGCGGCGTCGCGCATGTTGCCGCTCAGCAGGTTAGCCTCCGCAATCTTGTAGTTAACGGCGGCATTCTGCGGATTGATGGCGTAGGCCTTCAGCAGGCGCTCCAGGGCCTTGGTGTAGTCTTCGAGCATGATGTGCTTCACGCCCTCTACAAACAAGGCTTCGCTCTGCTCCCGCTCGTGCTCGGTGAGGTTGCGCGCCGCAGGCTTTTTGGCTTCCAGCTCGGCCTTACGGGCCAGCTCACGGCGCTCTTTGCGGGTCAGCTTAACCGGCGGCGCAGCGGCTCCGCCGTCGGCCTGGGCGTAGCCCGCCATGGTCGAAACCGTCCAAAACAATAAAGCGAATGCAACTTGACGCATATACAACACAGCCCGGCCTCTGGCCCGGCTCACGAAAATACGGTGAATAATATAGCCAACGACGCGGCCTTCGTCGGAGGGCCGCGTCGTGGGTAACGAAAAATACCGAACATAAGTGCTGTTTAGTGCCTTGGGGTCTTGGGGACTTAGGGTCTTGGTTCATTTTCCCAAGTCCCCAGGACCCCAAGACCCTAAGACCCTAGAACCGCAGCTGGTTGTAGTCGCCCAGGCTCAGGTCGTGGGGCGTGCCGGTTACGGTGGCGTGGTTGCCCACCATGGAATTGGTAATAACGGTGTTCAGCACCGAAGCCGACTGCTGCACGATGGAGTTGCTGAGGCGGGAGTCCCGTACGTTGGCGCCGTCGCCCAGGCTTACGTGGGGCCCAACTACGGAATCCGTCACGATGGCATTCTCGCCGATGTACACCGGCTCGATAATAACCGAGTTGGTTACCTTGGCGGAAGCGGCCACCAGGGTTTCGCCGCGCTCCTTCAGGTATTCCAGGTAGCGCTGGTTGGTAAATACCGTGGCGTCCTTGTTGCCACAGTCCAGCCACTCGCTCACGCGGCCGGGCACGAAGGTGGTGCCCTTATTCTTCATGTTTTCCAGGGCGTTGGTGAGCTGGTACTCGCCTTTGTCCTTGATGTCGTTGTCGAGCAGGTACTGCAGCTCATTGCGCAGGTACTCGCCGTCCTGGAAGTAGTAGATGCCGATGATGGCCAGGTCGGACACAAACTCCTGGGGCTTTTCCACGAACTCCGTAATCTGACCCTGCTCATTCAGCTTCACCACGCCGAAGGGGCGCGGGTCTTCCACTTTCTGCACCCAGATGGTGCCGGGCACGCTGGAATCCAGGGTGAAGTCGGCCTTAAACAGGGTGTCGGCAAAGGCTACCACCAGGGGGCCGCTAAGCGACTCGCGGGCGCAGAGGATGGCGTGGGCCGTGCCCAGGGGCTCGTCCTGGTACACGATAGTACCCTTGGCCCCTACCGACTCGGCAATGGCGACCAGGCTTTTCTCCACCGCCTCGCCAAAGCGGCCGATGATGAAGGCGACTTCGTCCACGGGCTCGCCGCACACTTTGGCAATGTCCTCCACGAGGCGCTGCACAATGGGCTTGCCAGCAATGGGAATCAGGGGCTTGGGAACGGTGAGGGTGTGGGGGCGCATGCGCTTGCCCATGCCGGCCATTGGGACGATAATCTTCATTCGGTGTTGGTGGTTAGTTGTCAGTTGTTCGTTGTCAGTTGTCAGGGTTCTGACCTCATTCTATTTAAGCAGCCAGGCCATGCCCGCTGTCATTTCAATTGCCAGCGCCTGCCGTCAGCCTTATCAGAACGAACTGACAACTGACAACGAACAACTGACAACCTTAAGGAAAGCTACGCTTTTCCCGTGCTCCCATACCCGCCAGAGCCGCGTTCGGTTTCGCTGAGTGCCTCGGCCGGCTGCCAGCTGATGGTTTCGTGGCGGGCAACTACCAGCTGGGCAATACGTTCGCCGTCGTTTACCACAAAGTTTTCGTTGGACAGGTTTACCAGCAGCACGCGCACTTCGCCGCGGTAGTCGGCGTCGATGGTGCCGGGGCTGTTCACGATGCCGATGCCGTGCTTTACGGCCAGGCCGCTGCGGGGCCGCACCTGGGCTTCGTAGCCCACGGGAATCTCCATGCTCAGGCCGGTGGGTATCAGCTGCCGCTCCAGGGGGCGGAGCGTAACCGGCCCCTCGGGCAGGTGAGCGCGCAGGTCGAGGCCGGCCGCGTGGGGCGTCTGGTATTCCGGCAGGGGGTGGCGCGAGTGGTTGATGACGGGGATGCGCATGGAAGCAACAGATTACGAAAAGCGTGGCAAATATATAGCGCGGCAACAGGCACGCTGCACCTTACCCGGCCCGGGGCTGCCGGGGCCGCTCTACCAGCCATAGCGCTAGCAGAAACAGGGCCGTCAGCCCGCCGTGCCAGAGGTGGCGCAGCCACCAGCCCTCCACCGTAACCAGCCAGCCCAGGCCCACCAGCACCGCGGCGCCCAGCAGCCACAGGCCCAGGCGGGCCGCGGGGTAGGGCACGGGAAAGTGCCGCTCGCCCAGGCGCCAGCACAGCATGGCCATGGTAAAGTAGCAGGCCAGGGTGGCCAGGGCGCAGCCCAGGTAGCCCAGCACCGGAATCAGCAGGAAGTTGAGCGCGATGGTGATGGCAGCGCCCCCAGCCCCGATGTAGGTACCGTAGTAAGTTTTATCAGTGAGCTTAAACCACACCGACAGGTTGTAGTACACGCCCAGGAAGAGGTTGGCCAGTAGCAGCACCGGCACCACTTCCAGTCCTTCGCGGTACTCGGCCCGGCGCAGGAACAGGCCGAAGTCCTCCAGGTTGAGGCTGATGCCCACGAAAATCACGGCGCAGCACAGCGTAAACCACTTCATAATGAGAGCAAACGTGACCGGCGAGTTCTTGTCGGTGCTCTGGGCAAAGAAGAACGGCTCGGCAGCGTAGCGGAAAGCCTGAATAACCAGCGACATAAAGATGCTAAGCTTGTAGCAGGCTCCGTAGATGCCCACCGCGGTGAGGCTGCTCTTGCCAGGGTAGAAGTTGTCGGGCAGCCACCTGGGCAGCAGGATGCGGTCGAGGGTTTCGTTTACCATGCCAGCCAGGCCCATCAGCATCAGCGGGTAGGCATACTTCAGCAGGGGCCGCAAAGGCGCCAGGCTGAGGCGGAAGCGGAAGTCCAGCAGCTCGCGGCCCAGCAGCAGCAGGGTAACGGCACTGGCTATCAGGTTGGCCAGAAACACGTAGCCTACGCCCAGGCCGGGGTCGTACACGGCCTCCACCAGGGGCCGCAGCCACGGCAGCGTTTCGCCTTTCATCACCTCCGGGCACAGCACGATGAAGAACAGGTTCAGCCCCACGTTCAGCAGGATGCTGGCCAGGCGGATACCGGCAAACTTGCGGGCTTTGTTTTCCAGCCGAAGCCGGGCGAAGGGAATGGCGGCTACCGCGTCGAGCCCCAGGATAAGGGCCACCCACACGGCGTACTGCTCGTGCCCGGGCGGAATCTCCAGCAGCCCCAGCAGGGGCCGGGCCAGCAGCGCCAGTATGGCAGTAAGTACCGCAGTGCTTACCAGCAGCAGGCTCAGTACCCGGTCGTACAACTCGCGGCGGTCGGCGCCGGGCCGGTTGGCGAAGCGGAAAAACGTGGTTTCCATCCCGTAGGTGAACACCACGTTCAGAAACGAGACATAGGCGTACAGCCCAGTGACAATGCCGTACTCTGCCGCCGCGAAATACCTTGTGTACACCGGCACCAGCAGGTAAGTGAGCACCCGGCCCACAATGCTGCTGATGCCATACACAGCCGTTTGGCTCGCCAGCTTATTTAAAACGCTCATTCCTTATCAATTAAAAATTATGAATTAAAAATTAAAAATTGTAGCAGGCAGGCGTAGAAGGGCATTCTGCCCACCAGACCAATTTTTAATTCATAATTTTTAATTTTTACTTCCCCTTAAAAGCTGCCGGGCGCTTTTCCAGGAAGGCACCGGTGCCTTCTTTGAAGTCTTCGGTGGCGAAGGCGCGGCCGAAGGCTTTGGCCTCGGCTTCGTAGCCGTTGAGGCCTTTGGCATAATGTGCGTTCACGCACTCCAGCACCATGCCGCTGGCCAGCGGGGCCTTGCTGAGAATCCTGGTCATCAGCTGCCGGCAGAAGTCCATCAGCTCGGCCAGGGGTACCACGTGGTTGACCAGGCCCAGGCGCAGGGCCTCGTCGGCCTTAATCATGTCGGCGGTGAGCAGCAGCTCGATGGCCTTGCCTTTGCCGATAAGCTGGGGCAGGCGCTGGGTGCCGCCGTAGCCGGGCAGCAGGCCCAGGTTTACCTCGGGCTGGCCGAAGCGGGCGTTGTCGGCGGCCACGCGCATGTGGCAGGCCATGGCCAGCTCGCAGCCGCCGCCCAGGGCAAAGCCGTTGATAGCGGCCAGCACGGGCTTGGTGCTATCCTCAATCTTGCAGAACACCTCCTGCCCGCGCTCGGCTGCGCGCTGGGCCTGGCCCGAGGTGAGGGCGGCGAGCTCGGCAATGTCGGCCCCGGCCACGAAGGCTTTCTCCCCGCTGCCGGTGAGCAGGATGCCGCGCACCTGGCGGTCGTCGAGGGCCAGCTGCATGGCGCTGTCAATTTCCTCGATGGTGGCCGCATTCAGGGCATTGAGCTTGCTGGGGCGGTTAAGCGTGATGGTGAGGATGCCGGAAGCGGCGTCCAGGTCATAAAGCAGGTTGTCGAACGAAGCGGCCATTGGTGAAAAACGGGTTGACGGATAAGGCCGCCAAAGATAGGGCGCGGGCGCTGGGAGCGCCCCCTTGCCTGTTCGGGCGAGCTATTCACCGCGGGAATGGCTGCATCAGCCGAAAAACTCGGCCAGGGCGCATACATTAGCCCACCTTTGCAACAGTAAACGGCTTAGGCGGCCTCCATTACATCTTTTCTCACCAGATTCGCTCACCTACACTCCTCTTCACGAACATGGGTTTTGTTTCCGAATTCAAAGAGTTTATCTCCAAAGGCAACGTCCTCGACCTGGCCGTGGGCGTCATCATCGGCGCGGCTTTTGGCAAAATTGTCAACTCGCTGGTCGACGACATCATCATGCCGGTTCTGAGCGTCTTCACCAAGGGCATCGACTTTCAGAACCTCTTCTACGTGCTGGACGGCAAGACCTACGCCACGCTGGAAGATGCCAAAAAAGGCGGCTCGGCCGCCATTGCCTACGGCAGCTTCCTGAACGCCGTTATTTACTTCGTCATCATTGCCTTTGTAATTTTCTGGGTAGTGAAGGGCGCCAACCGGTTCAAGAAAAAGCCGGCTCCCGTTACGGTAGTCGACCCTGCGCCCACCAAAGAGCAGATGCTGCTCATGGAAATCCGCGACGCATTGCGCTCGAGCCGCTAATCAAAAAATTATGCTAAAAAAAAGCCATTTGCGTTTCAGCAAATGGCTTTTTTGATGACCTCCTGTTAAAGTTTTGATTTTATTTGCCTGGGCTAAGCAACCGAATCAAAATAAGTTGCGAACTTAGGCCCGGCCTACTATGGTGCCGGCATAACAGGAATATTTTTTGAACCCCTGGGCTGCTCTTATCGTTAGGCCGCTAACCCCTTCCCCTCCACCCTATCTTTTCACCCATGAAGAAGTTGCTTGTTGCCGCGCTCATCAGCGGCCCGGGTTTGCTTGCTACGCCCAAGGCCAAGGCCCAGGCTGCACCCGACTTCCCCACCAGTGGCCAGCAGACGCCTGCCAATAGCGAAGCCGGCGCCCGCCGCAACACCCGCACCAATGCCGATGAACTGGCCCGCCAGCAGCGCCAGGCCGCCATGTCGCCCGATGAGCGGCAGCGCGACCAGCAGCTGCAGGTGCTAGAAGCCCGCACCGGCATGGTTACCAACAATACCTCCTACGGCCGCAGCGGCCCCGACCGGCAGTTCGACTCCAGCCGGGGCGGGGGCTTTAAAGTGAAGAAGTTCAAGCCGAAAAAAGGCATGGGCGAGCAGAAGCGCGGCATCAGCCGCAGCGTAGCCCGCGGCGCCGACCCCCAGGGCGAGCGTCTTATTGACAAGAAGCGCAAGAAGTTCCTGTTCTTTTAATAGCCTTCCAAAAAGTAGTAGTTGAAGCCCCGACGCCCTGCGTTGGGGCTTTTTCATTTCGGCTACTATAGTCAGGCGAATTAGGCGCTCAGGGGCTCTCGGCTGCTGCCCGGCGCAGCGGCCAGGTGTTCGGAAGGCGGGTGGCCGTACTGCTCGCGGAAGGCCCGGCTGAAGTAGGACAGGCTCTGGAAGCCCACCTGATAGGCCACATCGGCCACGGTGCCGGCCTGGGCCTCCAGCAGCTGGGCGGCCCGCCGCAGCCGAAGCGTACGGATAAAATCGGTGGGCGACTGGTCGGTGAGGGCCTTAAGCTTGCGGTAGAGCTGAATGCGGCTCATGGCCAGCTCACTGGCAAATACCTCCACGTCGAACTCCGCGTCCTGGAAGTGGGCTTCTACCACGGCCAGGGCCTTGTTTAGAAACACTTCCTCTACCGGGCTGATGCTGATGGCGTGGGGCTGCAGCGTTACCTCCCGGCTGTAGCGCTGGCGCAGCTGCTCCCGCTGCCGGAGCAGGTTGCGCACCCGGGCCTGCAGCTCGCGGGGGCGGAAGGGCTTGGTGAGGTAGTCGTCGGCGCCCAGCTCCAGCCCGGCCAGGCGGCTGTCGTCGCCGGAGCGGGCCGTGAGCAGCACCACAGGAATGTGGCTGGTGCGCTCGTCGCTTTTCAGGTGGCGGCACAGCGCCAGCCCGTTCATCACCGGCATCATCAGGTCGCTCACCACCAGGTCGGGCACGGTATCGGTAATCAGCCGCAGCCCGGCTTCGCCTTCCCCCACCGTCAGCACCCGGAACTCCACTTGCAGGCAGCTTGCTACATAAGCCCGCATTTCGGCGTGGTCGTCCACTACCAGCACCAGGGGGCGCAGGTCTTCGGCCTCCCGCCCGGCAGCATCGGGCGTGGGCAGGGGAGCCAGCTGCTCTCCGCTCTTGCCGCTCTGCTCCCCGCTTTCCCTGCCGTCTTCATCCACTGGGGCCAGCTCTTCGGGTTTGAGATGCGCCTTACCCAGGGGCAGGCAGACCGTGAAGGTGCTGCCCACGCCCGGAGTGCTTGCTACGCTCACCGTGCCGTGGTGCAGGGCTACCAGCTCCCGCACCAGCGTCAGACCGATGCCGGAGCCTTCGTACTGCCGGGTGGCCGAGTCGTCTACCTGGTGAAACCGGTCGAAGATGCGCGGCAGGTGCTCGGGGGGAATGCCAATGCCGCTGTCTTGCACCGTGAGCACGGCCTGCTCCGGCCCGGCAGCCAGCCCCACGCGCACCTGCCCGCCGCGGGGCGTGAACTTCAGCGCATTGCCCAGCAGGTTGGCCAGCACCTTCTCCAGCTGGTCGCGGTCGATGAAAGCCGGCAGCTCCGGCCCGGGGCCCGCTCCCTCCAGCCGGACGCCACGGGTAGCAGCCAGGGAGTCGAAGGCAGCCACGTGCTGCTCTACAAAGGCCCGCAGGTCGGTGCGGCGGGCCCGCAGGCGCAGCTGGCCTGCCTCCAGCCGGGCAATGTACAGCAGCTGGTTGATGAGCTCCAGCAGCCGGCTGGCGTGGCGGTGCATCAGCCCGTACCGCTCGCGCCGGGTGGCTGGCGCCAGCTCGGCCGGGCCGGAGAGCAGCTCCTCCAGCGGCCCGATAATGAGGGTGAGCGGGGTGCGCAGCTCGTGGCTGATGTTGGTGAAGAACCGCGTTTTCAGCTCGTCCAGCTCCTGCAGCCGCCCGGTGGTGCGCAGGCTTTCCTGCAGCTCGGAGTAGGCTTTCTGCAGCTCCTGCGCCCGTTGGGCCAGGGCATCATTGGCTTTCTGCTGCACCTCGTCTTTTTCCTGCAGCGCCGCCATGGCCTGCTGCTGGGCGGCCTGCCGCTCCTGCCGGGCCAGGTTTATGCGGTCGGCGAGGCCCAGCGAAAGCAGGATAACTTCCAGCACGGAGGCAATCCGCACGCCGTTCTCGGTCAGGAAACTGACGGGAACAAGGCCCAGCACCCGGAGGTAGAAGTAGACAATGGCGACGATGAGCAGGGTCCAGCCCGCCATGAAGTAGCGGGCCGGCCGGAAGCCCGCCCACAGCTGGTAAAGCCCTACCGCCAGCAGCACCAGGCACAGCAGCAGCGCAGCGAAGGTGGGCCCAAAGCCGACGGCGCGGAGCGCCAGGCGCGGCCAGCTCTCAACGCCCAGGGGCAGCCGCTGCAGCGCGTAGCACAGCAGCGGCACCACGGCCAGGAAAAGCAGCCGCCGCAGCAGCCGGTCGACGCGGGGCAGCAGGCGCCGGGTGTCCAGAAACGAGCGGTCGAGCAGGATGCTGCTGGCCATGGTGCCGCCCAGCAGCAGAAACTCCACGCCCATCTGGTCTATTTCACTTAGCACGTACAGCCCCCAGCGGCGCAGGTAGCCCATCATGTGGGCCTGCAGCAGGCCAAAGCTGAAGGTGAACAGCACATAGTAGAGGTAGCCGCGGTCGCGGACGGAGAAAAACAGCAGCAGGTTGTACAAGGCCAGTCCCAGCAGCACGCTGAAGTAAGCCGTCGCCCGCAGGTCGCGCTCCTGGTAGGCCTGCTGCAGCACTGCCCGCTCCCGAATGTCGAACCAGAACAGCCGGCTGGAGCAGCGCAGGTACAGGGTGTACTCCTGGCCCGGCTGCAGGGGCAGCGCCACGTTGTAGAGGTGGCTGGGCACGGCGTAGCTGCCGGCCCGGTTCTTCTCGTCGTCGATGACGCGGTGGTATACGCCGCCGCTTTCCGCCACCAGAAACAGCTCGAAGGGCCCTACTGCCGAGTTCTGACTGCTGAGCAGCCAGCTGGTACCGGCCCGGCCATCGTTCCGCAGCCGGCAGCGCAGCCAGTATCCCGCCCCGGTGTTGTTGCGGTCGGGTACGGCTTCGCTGCTCGGCTCGAAGCGGGCGGCGAAGCGGGCCGAGCGGACCTGGGCCAGGGTCAGGGGGCTGGCCCCGGCTTCGGGGCGGGGGTCGGCCAGCAGGCTCCAGTAGGGGCCCAGGTTATAGGTCTGCGCCGTGTCGCGCAGCAGCACCACGGAGGAGGCCCCGGACCCGGGCTGCGCAAACCCCGGCAGGCGGCAGCACACCAACGAGAGCACAGCCAGCAGCAGGCAGCGGTAGCGGGTAAATAACTGCGCCATAAATGTGCTGAACCAGGGAGAGAAGGCCCGATTTTCTTCCGAACTACTTAAGCCTTGGTCAGCCAATTTATGGAAATGGATTTAGAACTGCAAAAGGGCGGAAAATGCCAAAAATGTCACTTATTCCAGTTTTTTCCTCAAAATACCAAGCAAAAGTAACCTCCGGGCAAGCATTTGAACGCTCCGTACTAACCCGTGGGCAAGGTCCCGGCCTAGGTTTGCCCTCATGGTTTCGGCCCCGGTGTTGGGCTGGCCAGGCACTGTTTTCCCTCACCAATTCCATCCTAAAGCTCATGCAAAAAACTACCTATCCCGGCAGCCTGGCTGCTTTGTTCCATCCCTTGGTCCGGGCCTGGCGCGGCGGCCTGCCCGGCTTGCTGCTGGCCCTGCTGGCCCCGCTGGCGGTGCTGGCCCAGCCCTCCAACGACGAGTGCACGGGGGCCATCAGCCTCACGCCTGGCGGCGCCTGCGCAGCCGGCACCTTGTTTCAGGCAACGGAATCGACAGTTGTTGCTGACTGCCCCCACAACGGAATTGAGGATGTATGGTACTCTTTTGTGGCCACCTCTCCCTTCCATGGCATCACGCTCAACAACCCGAACTTAGACATGTTGCTGGAAATGCGCCAGGGGGCATGCGGGGCCATCTTGCGCCGCTGTCCTGTATATGCAATTGGCAGCAGCACCGACAGCATCAGCGCCCAGGGGCTGGTAGTGGGCCAGACGTATTTTGTACGCGTCTATGCGACCCTCAACGTTACTGCCACGCCGGCTACCGGGGTATTCAGCATTTGTGTTACTACCCCTGGTCCCTGTGCCGCGCCCAGTAGCCTGATAGCTAGCAACATCACCAATACCGCTGCTGACCTTAGCTGGAGTGGCGGGGGCAGCGGCGTAGATTATGAGGTGGAGTACGGCCCGGCGGGCTTTACCCCCGGCACCGGTACCAGGGTGTACAGCCTGGGTGACCAAATCTACAGTGCCAATGGCCTGAGCCCCGCCACCGCTTACCAGTTCTACGTCACGCAAATCTGCGGCTCGGGCCGCAGCAGCAGCCGGGTAGGGCCCTACAGCTTCAGCACCACCGGCACCACTACGCTGGTGGTAAGCACTGCCCAGAACGTGCAGGGCACCTACGATTTTGTCACCATCACCGCGACGGGCGTAGCCACGCTCACGGGCCCCCTCACGGTCAATCAGCGCCTGCGGGTGCAGGACGGAGGCGTGCTGGTTACCAACTGCCAGCCCCTGACCGGCAGCGGCAGCTTTGAGCCCGAGCCGGGCAGTGAGGTGCGCATCTGCCACGCCCAGGGCCTGTACGCCACCGGGGCGCAGGGCGCCGTGCAGATGACCGGCAACCGTGTGTATGCCAATGAGGTGACCTATACCTACAACGGCACCGTGCCCCAGAGCACGGGCCCCGGCCTGCCGTCCGAAGTTCAGGGCCTGGTGGTCAACAATGCTGCCGGCCTCACCCTCAACAACAGCGGCGTGGGCGTAACCCAGGCGCTGCGCCTGCTCAACGGCAACCTCAACACCAACGGCCAGCCCCTGCGCCTGCTTTCCCGGGGCAGCGGTACGGCCCTGGTCGACAACACCGGCGGCGTGGTAAACGGCACCGCTCAGGTAGAGCGCCACGTGGAGTCGACGCTGAACGCCGGCCTGGGCTACCGCCACCTTAGCGCTCCGGTGCAGTCGGCGCCCATCAGCCAGCTGAGCACGGCCGCCCCCGTGGTGGTAAACCCGGCTTACAACGCCGCTGCCCCCGCCGTGCGCCCCAACGTGACCCCTTTCCCCACGGTATTTTTCTACAACGAAGCCCTGGTGCCGACCGGCGGCAGTACCCTGGCCGACTTCGACCAGGGCTGGCTTTCTCCTACTGCCACCTCCGACCCCATGGTGGTGGGCCGCGGCTACACCGTGCAGGTGGCCGGCGGGCTAACCGCCACCTTCACCGGCCCGCTGAACAACGGCCCCTTCACCTCTCCTGCCCTTACGTACAGCAGCAGCGGCAGCCAGGCAGGCTGGCACCTGCTGGGCAACCCTTACCCCAGCCCCATCGACTGGAGCACCATGAGCGTGGGCAGCCAGCCCACCAACAACCTGCAGAACATGAACGGGGCCGTGTACGTGTACCAGAGCACCGGCCGCTACAGCGGCACCTACCGCAGCTACCAGAACGGCATCGGCGGCAACCCGCTTATTGCCAGCGGCCAGGGCTTCTTCGTGCGCGCCGCTGGCCCGGGCCAGACTGGCACCGTCCGGATGAGCAACGCCAACCGGGTTACGGCCTGGACGCCTACCAGCTCGCAGCTGTTCCGCGGCAGCGCCGACCTGCGCCCCCGCCTGCAGCTCACGCTGGCCGGCAGCACCGGCATCAGCCCCGACGAAACCAGCATCTACTTTGAGGCCGGCGCCACGGCCGGCCCCGACGCACACTACGACGCCTACAAGCTGCGCAACCCCGGCCCGGCCGCGAACCTGTTCAGCGTGTTAGGAAGTGAGGAGCTGAGCATTAATGGCCTGGCCCCGCTGGGCACTCAGGAGGTAGCCGTTCCGCTAGGCCTGGCCCTACCTCAGGCTGGCCAGTACACGCTACGGGCCGAGGCCCTGCTCAACTTCGGCAGCACTGCCCTGTACCTGCGCGACGCCCACACCGGGGCCCTGGTCAACCTGCGCCAGCAGCCGGCCTACTCCTTCCAGGTATCGGCCGCTGAGCTGAGCAGCAGCACCCGCTTTTCGGTGGTCTTCCGCCCGGCGGCGGTCACCGGCGCCCGCGGCGGGCTCGATGCCAGCCAGGTGGCCCTGTTCCCCAACCCGGCCCGCCACGAAGCCACCCTGCTCCTGCCGGCCCTGCCGGCCCGCACGGTAGCGGTGCAGCTGTACAACGCCCTGGGCCAGTCAGTGCTCAGCCTGTCCTTCCCCACCGCAGAGGCCGGCAGCACCCTGCGCCTGCCGCTGCAGGGCCTGGCCGCGGGCGTGTACATTCTTCGCATTAGTGCTGGCAGCGGTGCACCGCTCACCAAGCGCCTTGTAATTGAGTAACCTTTTTCTGCAAACCGCCGGGGCCGTCCTGGCCCCGGCACTTTTTTTCTCCTTATGAAAACCCTGTCCACCTCCTTTCTCCTGCTACCGGCGCTGGTCCTGTTCCTGGCCGGCAGCTTGTCAGCCCAGCCCGGCGGCGGCCCCACGCCCGGGGGCGGCAACAATCCCACCCCGGTACCCATCGACGGCGGCGCTTCCCTGCTGCTGGCGTCGGGGGCTGCCCTGGGGCTGCGAAAGCTGCGCCGTAAATACCGCCGCCAGCTATAATACCAACGCTTTGCTCTATTGCTACGAATTTCAACTTGTCACTTTTTCCCAATGAAACATACCCTTCTTTTTTTGGCAGCCGCTAGCCTGGCCTTACTTGCTGGCTGCGAGCAAGCCAGTGAAGCAAAAAAGTCCTACAACGCCATTGTAACCACCACCAAGGCAGCGGAATCCCTCTCTGCCAGTATGGAGGAGGCGCAAACGCACCAGGCCGAGCGCGTGAAGCGCGGCGACACCCTATCCATCAACTACAAAGAGCTCCATAAGCTTCTGCCCTCTGCTATTGAAGGCTATACAGCCGAGGGCGAGCCCGAAGGAGAATCGGTGCAGATGCCGGGTATGCAATACTCCTCCACCAAGCAGCGGTACCGGAAAGGCGAAGAAACCCTGTCGGTGCAGCTCGTGGATTACAACGGGGCGGCCACGATGTTTACCGCCGCCACGGCCATGGTGGGCACCGGCATTGCGGTTGAAGACGAAACTCAGCTCATGCGCAGCCTCGACCTGGGCATGAAGGGCGTGAAAGGCTACGAAAAGCTGGATAAGCAGGGGCACCAGGCCTCCGTCCTGCTCGGGGTGGCCGACCGGTTTTTCGTGACGCTAGAGGCTACCGGCCAGAAGGATACCGAGCTGGTAAAATCTGCTGCCCGGCAGCTAAAGCTGAGCGGCCTGGCCAGGATGTAATTTTTGTTCCGCGGCAACAACCAGCATCAAAAAGCCCCGACTGCAGCTGCAGCCGGGGCTTTTTGATGCTCGCACGAAGCGCCGTAATTACAGCGTCCGCTTGATTTCCTTTTCTTCGAAGCCTTCGATGTTGTCGCCTTCCACCAGCTCGTTGAAGTTCTTGATGGAGATACCGCACTCGTAGCCCTGGCGCACTTCGCTAACGTCGTCTTTGAAGCGCTTGAGGTCCTGAATGTCGCCGGTGTGCAGCACGATGCCGTCGCGCACCACGCGCACCTTGGTTTTGCGCGTGAACGTGCCTTCCGTCACCATACAGCCGGCAATGGTGCCCACCTTGGTGATGTTGAACACCTGGCGTACTTCGGCGTTGGCCACCACCACTTCCTGCACCGTCGGGGCCAGCATGCCTTCCATGGCATCCTTTACCTCGTTGATGGCATTGTAGATGATGGAGTAGAGGCGGATGTCAATCTGCTCCTGCTCGGCCAGCTTGCGGGCGCTCTGCGAGGGACGCACCTGGAAGCCGATGATGATGGCGTCGGAAGCCGAAGCCAGCAGCACGTCGCTTTCGGAGATGGCGCCCACCCCTTTGGTCAGAATGTTCACCTTCACCTCGGGCGTGCTCAGCTTGAGCAGGGAGTCCGACAGGGCTTCCACCGAGCCGTCCACGTCGCCCTTCACCAGGATGTTGAGCTCCTTGAACGAGCCAATGGCCAGGCGGCGGCCGATTTCATCCAGCGTGATGTGCTTCTTGGTGCGGATGCTCTGCTCGCGGGCCAGCTGCAGGCGCTGCGTGGCCAGCTCGCGGGCTTCGCGCTCCGTGTCCATCACCTGAATACGGTCGCCAGCCTGCGGGGCGCCGGTAAGGCCCAGCACCTGTACGGGCGTGGCCGGGCCAGCTACTTTCATCTTCTTGCCGCGGTGGTCGGTCATGGCCTTCACGCGGCCGTAGTGCGGGCCGGCCAGCACCACGTCGCCCACGTTCAGCGTGCCGGTTTGTACCAGCACCGTGGTTACGTAGCCCCGGCCTTTGTCCAGCGAGGCTTCGATAACCGTGCCGATGGCGTTGCGGTTGGGGTTGGCTTTCAGCTCGAGCAGCTCGGCTTCGAGCAGCACCTTTTCCAGCAGCTCTTCCACGCCGATGCCCGACTTGGCCGAAACTTCCTGGCTCTGGTACTTGCCGCCCCACTCTTCCACCAGGATGTTAATCTGGGAAAGCTCCTCGCGGATTTTCTCCGCGTTGGCGGCCGGCTTATCAATCTTGTTGATGGCGATGATAATCGGTACCCCGGCGGCTTGCGCGTGGTTGATGGCTTCCTTGGTCTGCGGCATCACCGAGTCGTCGGCCGCCACCACGATGATGGCGATGTCCGTCACCTTGGCACCACGGGCACGCATGGCGGTAAACGCTTCGTGGCCCGGGGTATCGAGGAAGGTAATGGGGGCGCCGTTCTTGGTTTTCACCTCGTAGGCTCCGATGTGCTGCGTAATACCACCGGCTTCGCCTTTGGCTACGTTGGCTTTGCGGATGTAGTCGAGCAGCGAGGTTTTACCGTGGTCGACGTGACCCATGATGGTCACAATCGGGGCGCGGTGCTCCAGGTCTTCCGGGTCGTCGCCGGCATCCACGTCAATTTCTTCTTCTTCTGCCGACAGGAACTCCACGTCGAAGCCGAACTCGTCGGCAATTACCGTAATGGCTTCGGCGTCGAGGCGCTGGTTGATAGACACGAACATGCCCATGCCCAGGCAGACCTTGATAACCTCGTTCACGTTCACGTCCATCAGCGAGGCCAGGTCATTGGCCGAGATGAACTCCGTGAGCTTGAGGGTCTTGGCTTCCTGCTCGTTCTGCAGGCGCAGAGCTTCGCGGTCTTCCTCGCGCAGGCTGCGCTTGTCGCGGCGGTACTTGGCGCGGTTGGCCTGGCCCCCGCTCTTGTTGCCGCCGAGCTTGGCCAGCGTGGCCTTGATTTGCTCCTGAATCTGCTTTTCGGCCTGCTCGGGCGTGAGGGCCGGCTGCTGCGGACGGTTGGGCTGGTTCTGGTTGGGCCGGTTCTGACCGCCTTGGCCGCCACCGGGGCGGTTCTGGCCGCCCTGGCCGCCACCGGGACGGTTGCCCTGGTAGCCGCCGCCTTGTCCCTGGCCGCCACCGCCGGGGCGGTTGCCCTGGTAGCCACCACCCTGGCCGGGCGTGCTGGGCGTGCCGCTGCCGGGAGGGCCGGGCAGGCGGGTGCGCTTTTTCTGGCCGGGGCCGGCCGGCAGGCCACGCTTGCTTACATCGGACGACGCAATGGGGCGGGGGCCACGGCCACCCGGACCACCGCGGCGGTCGTTGGTGGGCAGCTCAATCTTGCCCAGTACCGTCAGGCCCTTCAGCTGGTCGGCTTTGGCAACGATGGTGCTGCTGTCTTCGGGTGTGGCATCGGCTGGAGCGGCTGGAGCTACCGGAGCCGGAGCCGCAGGCGCCGCCGCGGCTGGAGTGGCCGGCGGCGTGGGTGCTGCAGGAGCAGGTGCTGCCGGGGCAGCCGCTACCGGCGCCGGGGCTGCCGGCTGCGGAGCCGGTGCAACGGGGGCCGGAGCTGCCGGAGCCTCTGCTTTCGGCGCGGGCGCGGGCGCAGGAGCCGGGGCTTCCGGCTTAGGAGCAGGCGCCGGGGCTGCTGCAGCCTGGGGAGCAGGTGCGGGCGTCGGTGCTGCGGCAGGAGCCGGCGTTGCCGGCCGCGGTGGCACTACGCGTCCTTTGCTGTCTAGTTCAATTTTACCCAGCACCTTCAGGCCCGGAGCCGAGGAGGGCGCAGGCGCAGGCGTTGGAGCTGGTGCCGGGGCAGGAGCCGCCGCCACGGGGGGCGTTGCAGCTACCGGCGCCGGGGCTGGCTTAGGGGCCGGAGCCGGCGCGGGCGCGGGCTTAGGAGCCGCTTCCAGGTCGCTCTGGCGCTTGGCCTGAATGACTTTCTGCGCTTCCTGACGGTCGTGAGCAGAGGCCGCGAATTCCTTTTCAAGCAGAGCCACCTGCTCGCCGCTGAGCTTGGTGGTCGGCTTGTTCTCTACTTGTATTCCTTTTTTGGACAGGGCTTCCACCACCCTATCCATTCCAATGTTCAGGTCTTTGGCCGCCTGTTGTAGCCGTTTCGGGGTTGCTTCCGCCATTCTTTTCTTGTCTCGCGTACGATACGCTTCTAATTGCAAAGGTATTACATTAAATCTTGCCAGCAGGGCATAAATCGCACCTGCTGGCTTGATTTACATTACCCCTGCCGTACCGGCCGCGCGGCCGTCATTGGGCCGGCTCGGCGGGAGAGCTGGCGCCCGCTTCCTCGGTAGCTGTGCTGCCGGCCGCTGCTTTGCTGGCGGCCGCATTGTTTTTGGCGGCTTCCAGCGTGCTGTCGTCGAGGTCTTCATCATCGGCAAACTCCTGGCGGATAATACGGTAGACGTCGTCTACCATTTCTTCCTCCAGCTCGGTGCGCCGCACGATGTCTTCCTTTTTCACCGCCAGTACGGCGCGGCCGGTGTCGAGGCCGATTTTGCGCAGCTCGGCAATAATCCAGGGTTCGATTTCGTCCTGGAACTCGTCGAGCGAGATGTCTTCCTCGTAGTCGGTGGCTTCGCGGAACACGTCGATTTCCATGCCCACGAGGCGGCTGGCCAGCTTGATGTTGGCGCCGCCGCGGCCGATGGCCAGGCTTACCTGGTCGGGCTTCATGAATACCGACACGCGACCGGTCTCGTGGTTAATCTTCATCGAACCCACTTTGGCCGGCGATAGTGCCCGGGCAATGTACAGCTCCAGGTTGTCGGTGTAGTTGATGATGTCGATGTTCTCATTTTCGAGCTCGCGCACCACGGGGTGAATGCGGCTGCCCTTCATGCCCACGCAGGCACCTACCGGGTCAATTCGCTCGTCGTAGCTTTCTACGGCCACCTTGGCGCGCTCGCCGGGCTCGCGCACCACGTTCTTGATGGTGATGAGGCCGTCGTAAATCTCGGGCACCTCCAGCTCGAACAAGCGCTCCAGGAACGCCGGCGCGGCGCGCGACAGGATGATTTTCGGCGTGCCGTTAATCACTTCCACGCGGTGTACCACGGCGCGCACGGTGTCGCCCTTGCGGAACCGGTCCTTGGGAATCTGCTCGCCCTTGGGCATCACCAGCTCGTTGTCGTCCTTGTCCATGATGAGGGCCTCGCGGCTCCACACCTGGTACACCTCGCCGGTCACGATTTCGCCCACCTGGTCCTTGTACTTCTGGTACAGGTTGTCGCGC
This sequence comes from Hymenobacter saemangeumensis, assembly GCF_039541835.1. NCBI lineage: Bacteria > Pseudomonadati > Bacteroidota > Cytophagia > Cytophagales > Hymenobacteraceae > Hymenobacter > Hymenobacter saemangeumensis. The sequence goes on from NZ_BAABGZ010000012.1 coordinate 103,167, forward strand.
TCCAGGTCTTTCACGCGCTGAATCAGCGTCTGCCGGGCCATGAGCACGGCGCGGCGACCGAAGTCCTCCAGCTTCACGGCCTCGGCCACCGATTCGCCGATTTCGAAGTCGGGCTCGATTTTCTGGGCTTCGCTCAGCGGAATTTTGTCGTGGTCCCAGATATCCTCCGAGTTGTCGTCCACAATCTCCCGGTTGCGCCAGATTTCCAGGTCGCCATTGTCGGGGTTGATGATGACGTCAAAGTTTTCGTCCTGGTCGTACTTCTTGCGAATCATGGTCCGGAACACGTCGTCCAGGATGCTCATCATCGTCGGGCGGTCGATGTTCTTGCTCCGCGCGAATTCGCTGAAGGATTCAATTAGTTCGTGGCTGTTCATGGTACAGTTGTCAGTTGTTCGTTGTCAGTTGTCCGTTCGTTCCGCCGTCAGCTTTGTAAGAACAACCTGACAACGGACAACTGGCAACTGACAACTCTTTACTTGAAGGATATAACAACCTTGGCTTCCTTAATGTCCCCGAAGGGGTAGAAGGCGGCCGGCAGGGTGGTTTTCTTGGTTTTGGATTTGATGACTTCCTCGATTTCGACGCCTTCGGGCGTGGCGGCCGTCAGGGTGCCGGATTTCTCGGTGCCGTCCTGCAGCTTCAGGGCCAGGGTGCGGCCCACGTGGCGGGGGTACTGCCGCGGGTCGCTCAGGGGCTGGTCGGCACCGGGCGAGGTCACTTCCAGCGAGTACACGGCCTCTTCGCCGTAGTGCTCCTCAATGCGCCGGTTGAGGCGGCGGCTGATAAGGGCACACTCGTTAATTCCGAGGCCATTGGGGCCATCAAGTATTACGGTAATCTTGGGCATTACCGAATCGGACACGGTGAGGCCGACCAGGAACAGCTCGTTCTCGCCGATGGCATCGTGGAGCATTTCCAGCAGCAGGTTGCGGTCGAAAGCCATAAAGACGCAGGGTGTAGGACAAAAAAAGAGGGGACTGCGCGTCCCCTCTTTTCAGATTGAATACCAACTTCGGCCACAAAGATACGACAAGGGCTGCGGAGAAGCAAGGTGGGGCGACGTCACAAGCAACCCGCTAGCAATTCCGTTATATTATATCTAAGTTTACTCACGCGGCGGTACCGGCAGCAACTCATGGCGGAGCCGGCTCGCGCTGGTTCATTTTCTCACTTTTCTATTTTTCGTAATGACCACCTTCCAGACAGCTCTTTACCCCATCGCAGCCTTGCTCATCACAACCGGTGCCCAGGCTCAGGACAGCCCCAAGGCAGTAGCCAGCCCCCCGGCCACCGCCGTGGGCAAGATTGGCGCCGCCGACGTTACGGTGAAATACAGTAGCCCGGCGGTAAAAGGCCGCAGCATCTGGGGCGGGCTGGTTCCTTACGGCCAGGTATGGCGGGCCGGGGCCAACGAGGCCACTACCATTGAGTTCAGCAAGCCGGTGAAGGTGGAAGGCAAAGACCTGCCCGCCGGCAAGTACTCATTCTTTGTCGTCCCCAGCGAGCAGGAGTGGAAAATCATCTTCAACAAGACAGCTAACCAGTGGGGAGCCTTCAAGTATGAGGAAAAGACGGACGCGCTGCGCGCGGCGGTGAAGCCCCGCCCGCTGGCCACGCCCAGCGAGCGGCTCACCTACGAAGTGCAGCCCAGCGGCCTGGTGCTGCGCTGGGAGAAAATGGAGCTGCCCATCTCGATAAAGTAAGCGGGACTACCCTGAACAAGAAAACCCGGCACTACGCCGGGTTTTCTTGCATATAGCGACCTTAAATCCGGTTATTTCACCACTTCCAGCCAGCCGCGGATGGGCGCCGCCGTGCCAGCCTGCAGCACATAGTGGTAAACCCCGGCCGGCTGCCCTTCGGCGCCCCAGCCGCCCCGGTAGGCGGCGCTTTCGTACACCAGCTGCCCCCAGCGCGAGTAGATGCGCAGGCGGGGCTGGCAGGCAAACACCGGCTGGAAAGTGTCGTTCTCGCCGTCGCCGTTGGGCGTGATGATGTTGGGCACGTACTGCTCCCGCACCGTGACGGGCGGCAGGGCGGCTTCTACCTGACAGCCGCTGCTGTAGCTCAGCGTGGCGCGGGGCCGGTAGGTGCCGGGCTGGGCGTAGGTGTGCTCCGCGGCCGGGCCGCTGGCCTGGCTGCCGTCGCCAAAGTCCCAGGCTACGCTGCCGGCCGCGGCAGTGCCCAGACTGCTGGCGCTGCTGAAGCGCAGGCTCAGGGGAGCGGTGCGGTTATCGGCGCAGCTGGAGGCGGCTTCCCACTGGGCGGTGAACAGCGGCAGCGGCACCACTTCCATGCGCCGGGTGACGGTGGCCGTGCAGTTGCCGGCGCTGACCGTGTAGGTAAGGACGGTAGTTCCCATGGCCCCCGGCGGCAAGGTCCAGAAAAAGCCGGTGCTGGCCGAGCCGCTCACGCCGGGCCCGGCCCAGGTGCCGCCGCCGGGGCTGGCACGTAAAGCCACGCGCAGGGCGCGGCCGGCGCATACAGTCGTATCGGGCGGTGCCTGGGCCTGCAGGTTCATGCCCACCTGCACCACAATGAACGCCACGGCCGGGCAGTCGAGCCCCGGCGCCAGGTAAGTATAGCTGATGCGGTGCTGCCCTACCCCGGCCTGGGCCGGATTAAACGTAGCGCCATTTACTCCCGGCCCGCTGAAGCTGCCCCCGGCCGGCTGGCCCGTCAGCGCAACCGGGCTGCTCGACAGGCAGAAGCTATACCCTGGCAGCGGCGCAATGCTGGCTACGGGCACCGGCACCACCGAAACCTGACGGGATGCCGTGCCCCCGCAGGCATTGGCACCCGGGGCCGTATACGTCAGCACCTGGCGGCCAATGAGCGCGGCAGAAGGAGTGAACACAAAGCCGGAGGCGACGCTGCCCGTTACGCCGGGACCGGCCCAGCTGCCTCCCGCGGGCAGGGCGGGCAGCGGCAGGGGGGCGCCTGCCGCGCAAACTGTTGTATCGGCGGGCAGCTGCACGGCAATGGTGGGCAACACACTCAGGCTGATGCTGGCTGTGCCGCTGCAGCCTTGGGCCGAAGTGAAAGAATAGGTAATAAGGTGCTGCCCGATACCGGCCAGCGCGGGGGTAAATGTGGTGCCACTCACCCCGGGGCCGCTGAAGCGGCCTCCCTGCGGCGTAGCCACCAGCTGCACCGGGGCACTGGCCAGGCACAGCATATTACCCGAAGGCAGCGGCTGAATACTGGCCACGGGCTGCGGCGCCACGGTAATGCGCCGCTCGCCCACCCCACCGCACTGGTCGGCCCCGGGGGCGGTGTAGGTGAGCGTCTGCACGCCTTGCAGCGGGGGGGCGGGCGTGAACACAAAGCCCGCAGCAGCGGTGCCGCTTACGCCCGGGCCAGTCCAGCTTCCCCCCGGGGGCTGAGCCGTCAGGCGCAGCGGTGCCCCATTGACACAGATAGTGGTATCGGCCGGCAGGCGCACGTAGATGCTGTCGGCTACCGTTACTGCCTGCGTGGCTACTACCGAGCAGGCCAGGCCGGGCACGGCGTAGGTGTAGCTCAGGATATGGCGGCCCGGTCCGGCCTGGTCCGGAAAAAACTGGCTGCCCACCACACCCGGCCCGCTGAAGGTGCCGCCGGCTGGCAGGGCAGTCAAGGGCTGAGGAGCCGGCGGGCGCAGCCCCAGGCAGACGGTTGCCCGAGGCAAGGGCGAAAAGCTGGGCGGGGGCGGGGCCACCACCCGAATGCGCAGCGGCGCCGAGCTGCCGCAGATGCTGGCCCCGCTGATGGAGTAGGTAAGCACCTGCACGCCTACCAGGGCGGGCGTGGGCGTAAAGAAATAGCCCGCAGCGGCGTTGCCCGTAACGCCCGGGCCGCTCCAGGTGCCGCCCCCGGGGCTGCCTACCAGGCGGCGCGGGGCGGCCGTAGCGCAAATGATGGAATCGGTGCCGGTGGTAATGGGAATGGTTTCGAAGTTAATCTTGAAGGCCGCGTTGTTGCAGTTGAGAAAGCCGCTCTGGGGGCTGTAGCTGTTGGCCCCGGGTGGTACCGGAAAGCTGCCATTGCTGCCGCAGGAACACACGGCATGGTACACGAAGCCGCGTGGGTCGAAGCGGCAGGTGCCGCCGTCTACGTGGTCGCCGTTCCAGGGGTCGTTGGTACCAAAGAAGGTGGCGTACTGCAGCTGGGCCATGCCGGGGCTGAACTGCGCCAGGTAAAAGTCGGTGCTGTCGGTGCGGGCCTGCACGGCATTGGCCGTTACGGGCAAGCCCCAGGTGGTGCCGTTGTCGAAGCCGAAGCCGTAGGTGCGCGTGTTTATCCCGCCGCCCCAGCCACTGATGTACACTCGGTCGCACTGGTCGACCAGAAACGCGGTGGGCGACAGGTTGATGCGCCCCGGCCCGGTGCCAAACACGGTGCTGAACCGCAGCGAGTCGAGGTTGGCGCTGAGCTTCTGCACATATTGCCGGCTGCCGGGCACGCCGTAGCGTCCCGGGCTCACGGGCACCGTGCCCAGGGTCTGGCCCAGCAGGTACACCTGCCCGCTCAGGTCCAGCTGCAGGAAGTAGGCCTGGTCGTAGGCCGATGTGCCCAGGTAAGTGGAGCGCAGCAGCGTGCTGCCCGACGCCGAGATGCGGGCCACGAAGCCGTCGATGTTGCCGCCCAGAGCCGGCTGATAGGCCCCGGGCGTCACGGGGAAGTTGCTGCTGCCCGTGCCGCCGGCCACAAACAGGTCGCCGGCGGCATTCAGCTGCAGGGAGTAGGCCGCATCGGGGCCGCTGCCACCCAGCAGGGTACTCCAGCGCAGGCTGCCCAGGCTGGGCGACAGGGCACATACCGCGGCATCGGTGCCCCCGCCCAGGGCCGTACCGAAGCTATTAGCCGTAGGAAAGTTGGCCGAAGCCGTGGTGGTAGCCAGGTAAACCGTACCCTGGGCATCGAGCAGCACATCGCCCCGGAAGGTGTCGCCGTAGTTGCGACACAGGCGCGGCTGGGGTGCCTGGGCGTCGAGCAGGCCGTCGTTGCCGCTGCCGCCGAGGTAAGTACTGGCCAGCAGGGAGTCGCCAGCCGCGCTCAAATGACTTATTACCAGGTCCGACCCATTGGGCATGCTGTAAGGCGGGCCATAGCCGTAGGGCTCAAAGTTGCTGCCCCCGCCAAACTGCGGCTGGTAGACGCCCGCGGTTACGGGGAAGTTCAGGGAGCTGGTCGTGCCTAGTACCACCAGCTCGCCGCGGGCATTCGCCACGATGCTGTGTGGAAACTCGGTGCTGCTGCCCCCCAGGTAGGTGGCCCAGATGCGGGCCGCCGGGCCATTCACGGCAGGGTTGTACTTGATAAGGGCAATGTCGCACTGCCCGTTGAAGGTAGAGTCCTGGGCGCCGGGGCTGGTGGGGTAGCCGGGGCCAAAGGAGATGCCGCCGGAGTAGAGGTTGCCCTGCTGGTCGTAGGTGGCGGTAAAGCCCCAGTTGTCGGAGGCAGAGCCGGTGTAAGAGGAAAACACCACCGTGGGGTCGATGGTAAGGGGCCGGCGGCGGTCGTAGTGGCCCAGCGCAAACGATACGGTGCTGCCCCGCAGCACGTAGCGGCAGGCCACTGGCTGGCGCTGCCCCCCTGCGGTAGTCTGCCAGGCCTTGGGGGCCAGCTCCTGCACGGTAGCCACGGTGGTTTTGATGACCAGGTTGCCTTTGCTGTCCAGGCTCATAGCATCGGCACCTTCGTAGCGCAGGGCAATGCGGGCGGCATCGGCCTGCGGCGCCAGCACAAAGTCGTACTCCAGCTGCTGCTGCTCGTTCTCGTACACCTGTAAGTCGATGCCGGCCCACAGCTCACTGTACTTCACCTGCCGGAAACCGGGTACGCGCCGGGCCCAGCGGGCGGGGTCGCGGCCCTGCAGGTAGTTGCGTACCGAGCCGGTGGGCTCCCCGGCGCTGAGGCGCGGGTGGGCCCTGGCCTGCTCGAAGCTAACGCGCACGGCGTGGCCTCTGAGCCGGGTCTTGGCCTGGCGAGCGGCGCGGTGGCTGGGCAACCCCGCAAACAGCGCGTAGGTGAAGGCGTTATCCTCGAGGAAAAGTCGCCCCCCGGGCAGCTCCGCTACGTAGCGGGCGCGCTCGTCGTGCTGCCCCCGGTTGGGGATAAACTCCAGGCTGCGCTCCTCGTGCGGCCGGCCTACCGGCACGATGGGCCGGCGCTGCACGGCCTGGGCGCGCGCCGGCTCCGGGCTGCTGGCCCAGGCGAGAAGCAGTACCCACAAAAAAAATGAGTTCGTAAACCAGTGTTTCATTTTTTGCAGACAGCAAGCCTTGATGATTGGTGCACCATTTATCCCAATTCCTCAACCAGATACGGTGAAGGTAGGCGCTGAGGATGCAAGCCGCAACCGCTATGCGGCAGACGCTGCTGCCGGGCTGGCGAAAGCCCCGCAGGCCGGGCTTAACGTAGCTTTGGGCAGGCGGATACGTGGCGCTGCTGCCGGCTGGCCCTGGCTGGCTTTACTGGTCGCGGTACGCCTCCGGGAATAGTGGTGGAGCGGCTTCCCGGCCCATCATTCCTGCCTTACCTTCTCACCTTATCTCCACTTTTCAAGCGCATGGACTACCGCCTCACTCAATACTCCCACGGCGCGGGCTGCGGCTGCAAAATCGCCCCCGCCGTGCTCGACCAGATGCTGCATACCACTATTGCCCAGCCCCAGCACGAGCGCCTGCTGGTGGGCAATGCCAGCCGCGACGATGCGGCCGTGTACGACATCGGAGGTGGGGAAGCCGTTATCAGCACCACCGACTTCTTCATGCCCATCGTCGACGATGCCTACGACTTCGGGCGCATCGCCTCGGCCAACGCCATCAGCGACGTGTACGCCATGGGCGGGCGCCCGCTCATGGCCATTGCCGTGCTGGGCTGGCCCGTGGACAAGCTGCCGCCCGAAATAGCGCGGCGGGTGCTGGAAGGGGCCCGCAGCATCTGCGCCGAAGCCGGCATCCCCCTGGCCGGCGGCCACAGCATCGACTCGCCCGAGCCCATCTTCGGTCTGGCCGTGACCGGCATGGTCAACATCGTGGACCTGAAGCGCAACGACACCGCCACGGCCGGCTCCGAGCTGTTCCTGACCAAGCCCCTGGGCGTGGGCATGCTCACCACGGCCCAGAAAAAAGGCCTGCTGCGCGAGGAGGACGCCGCCATTGCCCCCACTCAGATGATGGCCCTCAACAAGATTGGCTACGACCTGGGCCGGCTCGACGCCGTAACCGCCCTTACCGACGTTACCGGCTTTGGCCTGCTGGGCCACCTGGCCGAGGTGTGCGAAGGCAGCCAGCTCACGGCGGAAATCGACTTTAGCAAAGTGCCCCGCCTGGCGCAGGCTGAAGCCTACCGCCAGCAGGGGGCCATTCCCGGCGGCACCCAGCGCAACTGGGCCAGCTACGGCCACAAGGTGGGCCCCCTCAGCGAGGAGCAGCGCCACTGGCTTTGCGACCCCCAAACCTCGGGCGGCCTGCTGGTGTGCGTGGCCCGCGAAGGCCGCGAACAGGTGCTGGAGGTGTTTGCCCGGCACAGCCTGGCCCTGGAAAGCTTCGGCACCCTGCACGCCCACCGCGAGGGCCAGCCCTGGGTGTCGGTAAGCTGAGCACAACTGCGGGAAACTTCGGGCCGGGATTGATGCATCTGCTTCATTCCAAAGCAATAGTCGACCGGGGCGGGTATATTTAGACACCTTTACCACTCGGCTCCCATGCGCTTCCCGGCTTTCCTGCTCCTGCTACTTGGCCCGGCCCTACCGCGCCCGGTCCTCGCCCAGCTTTCGGTAACGGCCGTGGCACCCGCCGCCAATTTGCGCAGCGCGCCGGCCGGCAGTGCTACGCAGGCGACCCTCAGCCAGCCCCTCAGCCCCAGCGCGAGCGGCGCCCTGCAGGTGTTCAGCAGCCAGCGCGGCGGGCGGCGCTCGGGCAGCAGCGGCAGCACCACGGTAAGCGGCAGTGCCGTAGCCTTTGCTCCCAGCTACCCGTTTCAGCCCGGCGAAACCGTGACGGCGACCCTGGGCGTTGCGGCCCAAGCCAGCAGCGGGGCAGCGCTACGCGCCCCGCACGTGTGGCAGTTCACGGCCGCCACCGGCGGCAGCGGGCGCGGCACCTTTCTGCGGGCCCCGGACACGGCCCTGCCCGATGCGGTAGAGACAATGGCGGCAGCCGACCTGGATGGCGACGGTGACCAGGACCTGCTTACGGCCAGCCTCACTGCCAACACAATAACCCTGCGCTTCAACGACGGGCGGGGGCAGTTCAGCGGAGGCCAGAGCCTGCCGATGAGCGGCGGCCCCATTAGCCTGGCCCTGGGCGACATTGACGGCGACGGTGACCTGGACCTGGCCGTGGCCACCCGCGATGGCAACAACACGGTGAGCCTGCTGATGAACAACGGCAGCGGCAGCTTCAGCCCCGGCCAACAAATCCGGGTAGGTGACCGATACAACTTCAACTGGCCGGTAACGGGCCTGCACGAAGTTGCCCTGGCCGATATCGACGGCGATGGCGACCTGGACCTGATTGCCACCCTCACCGGCTCGACCTACAGCCAGCCAACGCTGAGCACGCGCCTTAACTCGGGCAACGCCGCCGCCCCTTTTTCGGGAGGTGGGCAGGACCTGCTGCTGCTTAACAACAGCAGTGGTTTCGGCAATCCGTATGGCATCGCCGTGGGCGACCTTGATGGCGACGGCGACCTGGATGTGGTTGTGAGCTGTGGCGGCTACTACCCCACGGGTTTCTTTTTCAATAATGGCGCAGGGAGCTTTGGCCCCCCGGTTGTCAACCAGATTGGCCTGGGCTGCTATCTGCCCGCCCTGGGCGATGTGGACGGCGATGGCGACCTGGACCTGCTGATTACCAGCGCCAGCAGCATGGCCTCCCTCAACCAGCTGCACGTTCGGCTGAACAACGGGCAGGGAGCCTTCACCAGCGGCCCCAACTACCTGGTGAGCCCACTCCCTAAAAACCCGGCTTTGGGTGATGTAGACGGCGACGGCGACCTGGATGTGGTTATCACCTGCAATGGCGTGCTGAGTGTGCGCTTGAACAATGGCAGCGGCGACTTCGCCCAGACCATTAACCAGTCCGTAACGGGCGACCTGGGTACCACCCTCCTGCGGGATGTGGACGGCGACGGTGACCTGGACGCCCTCCTTCCGGCCAGCAACCGCTGGGTAAGCAGCAGCCTCAACGGCGTGGCCACCCTGCTGAATCATCCCGCGGGCACCACCGCTGCTCAAACCGGAAAGCGGTTGCCGGCCTTCACGCTAACCCCCAGTCCGGCGCACGGCTGGGTGCAGCTGAGCGGCCTTGCCCCCGGCCAGCCAGTTCAGCTGCTCGACGCCCTGGGCCGCGTGGTGGAAGAATACGTCCTGAGTGCGGACGGCGTACTGCCATTGCGTGTGGCACCCGGACTCTACCTGGTACGCAGCGGCGCCCATACCCGGCGCCTGCTGGTGGAATAAGTTAAGAGGCCCGCAGCTGCTGAGCAGCGAGCAGCTGGCACACCGCCAAGCCAGAGCAGGGACTTGAGAAGGAGTTGCTTATTCCTTCCTGAAGAACCCCGCCCAACCGCCGGCTTTGGTGACCTGCCGCGGCTAATGGCTGCTGTGTGCTTCGGATGCAAGGCAGCATATGGTTGGGGTAATGGCCGCTGTGGTTTGGAATGTGCGCACAATTTTCTGCTCACAAAACCGGCTGAAAGCCAATAGCGGCCTAGTAGAGCAGTTGTGCTAAACGCCACCGGGGGCTAACCTCTGCGAATTGACATCCGTAAATAAGCACAGGTCACCTGCTGCCGGCTAAAGCAGAGATAAACACCGGAGTCTTAGATAAGCCCCGCGCCCCTGGCTGCGGGGCTTTTTGCTTATTGCCGGCGCCGGTTAGTCACCCATCTAAGCAACCGCCCAGCCATCAAGCTTGCTAACCTAAGTTGCGGGGTATAGATGAGGCAGAAAAAAAGTCTGTTCGGCGTGAACAGGCTAGGTTTGAAGTATTCGACCCC